>JASHTA010000386.1 GCA_030040795.1 Gammaproteobacteria bacterium
AGCTGTCGAGGCTCTCCGACCGGCTGCACGAGCAGCGCTACCAAACGAAATTCGGTCTCAGTCTGCGCGAGTACCGCATCATCGGGCTGACGGGCGCCCTCGGCAACGCCTCCTTCCGGCGCATCTGCGAGGAGTCGAACCTCGACAAGGCGCACGTCAGCCGCCTGATCGACCGCCTGGTCGGACGGGATCTGCTCACCAAGGCAGCCGATCCGACCGATCAGCGCAGCGTCACGGTCCGCTTGACCGACCAAGGCCTGACGGTCCATCGCAGTCTTTTCGAGGAATCGAGCGGGCTCAACGAGCGGTGGCTCTCGGTGCTCTCGACTGCGCAGCGGGAGGCATTCCTGTCCGCACTCGATATCCTGCATGCGCGCGCCAGACAGATGGTCGACGAGCGCCGCCACCACGATCCGGCCATCCCGCCTCGGATGAGCGCGCACGCCAAGAAGGCCTCGCGGCCGGCGTCGCCCGCAACCAAGGGCGATGTCGTACTCGACCGCGAGACGGCCCACCAGCTGCTGCAGGTCCTCAGCGCGGCGCTGGACAAGTAGCACCCCAACCTGTTGATTCTGCGGCATTCCGGCCACGGCATGCGACTCGACTTTTTGTTGTCTTAGACAACGTTGTAATATACCAAGGTGCCGCAGGGGGGCTGCGGCAGCGCCATGCCACGCGGATCTCTTGTCAGAACGCGAATGCGCCGAGTCTCAGTCATCACGACGACGTTGCTGAGCGCCACGCTCGGCGCCGCGGCGCACGCCGCAGCGCCGTCGGCGAAAGACATCAAGGCGGCACAGGCGACGTTTCAATCCTATTGCGTCAGCTGCCACAACACCGAGGATTGGGCCGGGGGTCTCGCCCTGGACGAGGTGAACGTCGCCCGGATCGGGGATCAGGCGGAGATCGGCGAGAAGATCGTCGCCAAGCTGCGCGCGGGGCTCATGCCGCCGCACGGCAAGAAGCGCCCGGAGCGGGCCGAGGCGCTTCGGGTCGTCGGAACGCTGGAATCGGCACTGGATACGGCGGCCGCGCACAGGCCGCCGCATGTAGCTGCGCCGGGCGTGCACCGACTGAATCGCCAGGAGTACGCGAACGCGATAGAGGACCTCCTGGGGCTCGAGATCGATCCGGCCGCGCTGCTGCCCGTGGATGATTCCAGCTTCGGCTTCGACAACATGGCAGGCAGCCTGGGATCTTCGCCCGCCCTCGTCGGTGCCTATGTATCGGCAGCCTCCAAGATCAGCCGTCTTGCGCTGGGGCTAGAGACCGAGCCGAAGCTGGTCAATTACCAGGCCCCTCCCGACTATTCGCAGAGGCGGCACGTGGAGGGCATGCCCTTCGGCAGCCGAGGTGGGCTGCTGGTCGAGCGCGACTTCCCGGCCACCGGCGACTACGTGTTCAACTGGACCCCGGTGCGCACGAATGCCGGCGGAATCTTCGGCAACACCACCGGCGAGAAGCTGGAGCTCTCCATCGACGGCCGGCGCGTCAAGCTGTACGACATCGACAAAGAAGTCGATCGCAATTCGCAGCGCGACCGGCACGAGGCGCGTGTTCGCGTCGAGGCAGGGCCGCACACGGTCGCGCTCACGTTCCTGTCGCTGACGGACGCCCCGAACGATGATCTCAACGCCCATTTCGAGCGCACGACGCTCACGCAGAATTTGGATGGGTTCAGCTTCTCTCCGCACGTGAATTCCCTGTCCATCAACGGACCGTTCGGGGTCACCGCCCCCTCCGATACGCCGACTTCGAGGAAGGTCGTCTTCTGCCACCCGGTGCGCCCGGAGGAAGAAGAGCCCTGCGCGCGCCGTATTCTCGGCGCGCTGGCGCACCGAGCCTTTCGGCGGCCCGTCACGGACGACGACCTGCGTACGCTGATGAGCCTGTATCGCTCGGGACGTGCGGCAGGCGGCAACTTCATGAGCGGGGTGCAGCTCGGATTACAGATGGTGCTATCGGATCCCAGCTTCATCTATCGTTCGGAGCCTCCGCCTGCCGGGGCTCGGGCGGGGATCCCCTTCCCCTTGACCGATGTCGAGCTCGCCTCGCGGCTCTCGTTCTTCCTCTGGAGCAGCATTCCGGACGATGAGCTGCTCGATCTGGCCGCGAGCGGTCGTTTGCACGAGCCGCGCGTGCTCGAGCGGGAGGTGTATCGGATGCTGGCCGATGCGCGCTCGCAGCGGCTGATCCACAATTTCGTGGACCAGTGGCTGCAGCTGCGCAACTTGAGCGCCGCCGCCCCGGTCGCCGACATCTTCCCCGACTTCGACGACAACCTGCGCGAGGACATGCGTACCGAAGTGGAGATGCTCGTTGCGAGCCTCCTCACGGAGAGCCGCAGCGTGCGCACCCTGCTCGATGCCAACTACACGTTCTTGAACGAGCGTCTGGCGCTTCACTACGGCATTCCGAACGTGTACGGCAGCCAGTTTCGCCGCGTGGTGCTGCCGCCCGAGTTCGATGCTCGGCGGGGCCTGCTCGGCAAGGCGGCCATCCTGACGCTCACCTCCAATGCCGATCGAACCTCCACCATCCGCCGCGGACAGTGGATCGATATCAACATTCTCGGCGTACGGCCCCCGGACCCGCCACCCAATGTGCCGGGTCTCGCGGCCCAGGAGACGCATGCGGGCTCGCGGGGGCAGACGCTGCGCCAGCGCATGACGGCGCACGCCGTCAATCCGGCCTGCGCTGCCTGCCACCAGATGATGGATCCGCTCGGCTTTGCGCTCGAGGGCTTTGACGGCATCGGCAAGGTGCGCACCACCGATGCCGGACAGAAACTCGATCTTTCCGGCTCGCTGGTGGACGGCACGCGGTTCGACGGCGCCTCGCAGCTGCGGCAGGCGCTGACGCAGTATGCGCCCGAGTTCGTCCTGACGCTCACTCAGCGGCTCCTGACGTATGCGCTCGGCCGTGGCGTCGAGTACGCCGATATGCCCACGGTGCGAGCCATCGTGCACGAGGCGGACCGCCAGGACGATCGGCTCTCGGCCATCATCGTGGCCATCGTGAAGAGTGAACCGTTCTTGAAGAGCGAGCTGATGCCCGCGAGTGTGACCGCCGATATCGGCGTTCCCGCGGGAGCATTGACCGGCAGTGCACAGGGTCGACATCAAGGGGATCATCCATGACGTTCATCACCAGGAAGCATCTCGATCGCCGCGAGCTGTTGCGAGGCGCAGGCGCGGCCATTGCGCTGCCGCTGCTCGACTCCATGATTCCGGCGGGGAGAGCGCACGCAGAGAGTCGTTCGACCGATATCCCGCGTTTTGTGGCCGTATTTGCCGCCCATGGATGGGCCGAGACTTGGTGGCACGATGGCCGCTGGAATCAACAGCCCCAAACCGAAGGCCGCAATGTCGGCCTGGGCTACATCCACACGCCGCTCGAGCCGTTCAAATCCACGGTCACGCTGTGCGCGGGTCTGGATGCGACCTCTTCCATGCCGCCGCCAGGATCGAGCGGAGGCGATCATGCGCGGGCGGCCGCTTCCCTCACGGGCGCACCTCCCAAGCGCACCTCGGGTCCGGACATCTACTGCGGCATCAGCGTCGATCAGGCGATCGCGCAGAAGTACGGCCAGCAGACTCTGCTGCCCTCGATTCAGCTCGGAATCGAGGACCCCGGCGCCAACACGGGGGTGTGCGGCTGGGGATACAGCTGCGCATATTCGAACTGCGTGTCCTGGGCCGGCCCGACCAAGCCGTTGCCGCACGAGGTCAATCCCCTGGCAGCCTTCGAGCAGCTGTTCGGCGATGGAGCGACTCCCGAGGAGCGTGCGGCGCGCCGGCGCGCGGATGCGAGCGTCCTGGATGCGGTACTCGATCGGGTGTCGGACCTCAAGCGCACACTACCCGTCAGCGATCAATCCCGGCTGAACGATTATCTGGAGAATGTGCGCGAGGTGGAGCGCCGCGCGCAGCTTGCGGCGCATCAGTCGGTGACCGGCACCAGCATGGAAAAGCCCGAGGCCCAGCCGGCGAGCATCGATCAGCGCATCAAGCTGTTCTGGGACTTGCAGCACGTGGCGTTCCAAGCCGATGTCACCCGCGTGTCTTCGCTGCTCTTTGCGCGTGATGAAAGCGGGACGGTATACCCGGAGTCCGGCATCATGACTCCGAACCATCCGGCCTCGCACCACGGTGAGGATGCCAAGCGGCGCGAGGAGTGGGCGACGATCAACCGCTACCACATGCAGTTGCTCGCCTACTTTCTCCAAAAACTGAAAGCTACGCCCGACGGGGACGGTACGTTGCTGGATCACACGCTCCTGCTCTGGACGAGCAACATGGGCAATGCCAATCAGCACAGCCACGTCGGCGTCGGCCAGATGCTGGTGGGCGGGGCCTGCGGGCGCCACAAAGCCAAGCTGAACCTCGTCGAGAAGGGTCACACCTCGAACTTCCTGCTTGCCGTCCTGCACATGTACGGTATCGAGCTCGATCGATTCGGCGATAGCAACGGCGTCGTTGCCATCTGACGCCGGCATCGATGCGGGCGGTTCTGGCAATCGGGCTCCTCGCGCTGGGCTATGCGGTCACAGCCGCGGCGAGCCCCACGCCGAGCGATGTCGTGCAGCTTCCGGCCCTGCGGCCGCACGAGTTGATCGATGCCGCTCGTGCGCGTGACCTCTCGAGGGTCGAGTCGCTGCTCGCGCACCGAGATGATCCCAAGCAGACGGACAGCGATGGCACCACGGCCCTGCACTGGGCCGCACGCTGGGACGATGTGCGGATGGCGCGCGCTTTACTCCGTGCCGGCGCGGATCCGAATGCCGCAACCCGTCTCGGGGCGACACCCTTGTATCTGGCCGCCCTCAACGGCAGCGCGCGGATGACGGCGTTGCTGCTGAAGGCGCATGCCGACCCGAACGGCCCGGCTCTCTCCAATCGGGAGACTCCGCTCATGTTCGCGGCCCGCGCGGGCAGCGCGGAGTCCGTGCAGCTGCTCCTGAAGGCTGGCGCGAACATCAACGCGGCGGAGAGCTATCGCGGGACCACGGCGCTCATGTGGGCCGCGGAGCGCGACAACGCCGGGATCGTGCATCTGCTGCTGGAGCGTGGAGCGGATCCCAAAGCGGCTTCGAGGGTCCACGAGCGCGCCACCAGCGGCAAGGCCCCCACGCTCGGATCGCTGCCCGACGACCCCAATCTCGGCAAGGCCGCGCAGGTGGGAGACTCGGCGCCGGTGGTTTCGCCTGCGCCGCCGCGCAAGGCGACGGAATTTCGCGATCCCGAAGGCGGCGTGACGGCCTTGATCCTCGCCGCGCGCGAGAACGCTCTGGCGGCGGCGAGCGCATTGGTGGAGGGAGGAGCCCCTATCAACGAGCCATCCGGCGACGGCAGTACGGCACTCCTGGTCGCCGTTCAGAACGCGCATCTCGAGATGGCGAACATGCTGCTGGCCCATGGGGCCGATCCCAGCCTGGCCAACAGGAAGGGATGGAATCCGCTCTACCTGGCAGTCAAGGATCGATCCATGGAGGTGGGCACGATGCCGGCGCCGCCGATCGATCGGCAGGGACTGTTCGACCTCATCAAGTCGCTGGTGCAGCGGGGCGCGGACGTCAATGCACGCCTGAAGGCGGACACCGAGATGCGCAACGCCATCAAGGCCACTTGGCTCAACGAGGCGGGCGCAACCCCGTTCCTGCGCGCATCCCTATGCGGGGACGTGGCGGTGATGAAGTTCCTCCTGGCGCACGGAGCGGATCCCAAGATCCCGACGTTCGATGGCACCACCGCTCTCGCGGCGCTCGCCGGTGTCGGTTTCACGAA
Source organism: Gammaproteobacteria bacterium (assembly GCA_030040795.1). GTDB lineage: Bacteria > Pseudomonadota > Gammaproteobacteria > Steroidobacterales > Steroidobacteraceae > JASHUC01. Next base: position 5,787 of record JASHTA010000386.1, read on the forward strand.
GGGGTTCATGCAGGACCTGGATGGACCCGAGGAGTCCCTGAAGGCATTGAAGCTGCTCATCGACCTGGGAATCGATGTCAATGCCGCCAACAAGGACAAGGTGACGGCGCTGCACGGCGCAGCGCATAAGAACTTCGTCGGTGCGATCCAACTGCTCGTGGATCATGGCGCCGATTTGACGGCGGTGAGCCAGCGACGCGGGACCTTCGAGCGCAGCAAGGACTTCAAGGGCAACACGGTGCTCGACTGGGCGTACGGCGTGCAGACCGGCGGCGAGTCCGCGGTGTATCACCCCGAGGCCGTCGCGCTGGTGGAGAAGCTTCTCAAAGAGCGCGGGCTGCCCTTGGTGCGCTACGAGACCACCGATGGGGGCATCGGGGCCGCCGTGCGTCCGTAGGATGAGCCTGCAAGCTTCTTCGCGGCTCGAAGCATGGCCGCCATTCAATCGCGGAGTCGCATGATCGCCACGCAAGTACTCGACAGCTTGCGCGCCGGCTCGGGCAGCAGCGCGCTTCCGCGCGAGTTCTACACGGATGCCGAGATCTTCAATCTCGACCTCGAGCACATCTTCTACCGTGAATGGCTGCTCATTGCGTATACGGCCGAGCTGCCGCAGCCCGGTAGCGCTTTGACGTTACAGATCGGTGCCTACGGCGTGATGCTCGCGCGCGGCGCTGACGGAAGTTTTCGGGCGTACATCAACGAGCGCCGCGAGGCTCGGGCGCGCGGCCGCACCGATATGATCCACCCGTCGCGCAGGCAAATACGCTGTGAGACGGTCTCCGGCTGCGTCTTCGTATGCCTCGCGGCGCAACCGCCGGACTTCGGTCCGACGCGCCGGCAGCTCGATCTGTACCTCTTCCCGCACCGCCTGCAGGAGGCGCGTGTGGCCTTCGAGTCGACCACGATCGAGGAAGGCAACTGGAAGCTCATCTGCGAGTGCGCCGGCGCTGCAAGCTCCTTGAAGCTCGCGGGCGTTCTGCTCCTCTGCCACTACCCGACGAGTTGGAGTCATCTGCTCTCCGACCAGGCGATCTGCATTCGAGTGCTGCCGCTTGCGGCTACACGCACGGCTCTCACCGTCCAATGGCTCGTTCACCGAGATGCCGTCGAGGGCGTGGACTACGACGTGGAGGATCTCCCGCAAGCGTGGCACGGCACGAGCCGCCGACAGCGGCGGATCGAGCGCAAGTCCGAAGGCGGCGTGAAATACCGTGAATATGAGCATATGTCCCCGCCACTCGGCACCGACAACGGGGCCCGGCAGTTCCTCGACTGGTATTGCCGCCGACTCGGGCGGCGACTCGCTTCCGGCAGGATGCTCAATCCAGCGCGTAGATCAGTCCGATGAGTGCCCACGCGCGCGATCGGCGTGCCTCTCGTCGTGCTTGCCGGCATTCTCGGGAATAAATCCCGCTCAAATCGGGACCTTTGCAATTGTGCCGACGCGCACGCGAGTCATAGAATCACCTGCTCCCGCGAATGCCGAGCGTTGAAGATGATGCGTCGAGGGGGTCGCACCATGCGCAACCTGCAACTCACCGGGCTGTGTCTCTCCATTCTCGCGGTCGCCGCCTATGCCGGCAGCGGCGATGCCGGCAAGGCTCCGGCACCGGCCGCCGCCGCTGCGGCCATCAAATCGACACCCGCCTTCACGCCCGCGCAGCTCACGGCGCTGCCGACCACAGGCTGGATCACCAATGGCGGGAACGTCTTCAACCAGCGGTATTCACCGCTGACGCAGCTCAACCGCTCGAACGTGAAGGAGCTGAAGGCGGTGTGGCGCGCGTCGCTGGGCGGCTCCGGCCTCGGCCGCCAGAGTTCGGGCCAGGCGCAGATGCTGGCCTACGGAGGCGTGCTTTACATCGTCACTGGCGAGGACGATGTGTTCGCCATCAGCGTGAACACGGGCAAGGTGCTGTGGGAGCACCGTGCCCACCTCGATCCGAAGAATGTGTTGGTGTGCTGCGGCTGGGACGCGCGAGGCCTCGGCCTCGGCGACGGCAAGGTGTTCGTCGGTCAGCTCGACAACTGGGTCGTCGCCCTCGACCAGAAGACCGGCAAAGTCGTGTGGCGTACGCAAAGCCACGAGCCTGGCGACGGCGGCTCCTCCATCACCATGGCGCCGCTGTACTACGATGGCCTCGTCATCATCGGCCACTCCGGCGGCGAGGAGGGCATCCGCGGCGTGGTGAGAGCGTACGACGCCCGCACCGGCAAGGAACGCTGGCACTGGTACACCATCCCGGCGCCCGGCGAGCCTGGCAGCGAGACGTGGCCGAAGGGCAGCGACATCTGGAAGATCGGCGGCGGCGGCGTGTGGAGCACGCCCGCAGTCGACCCCGAGCTGGGGCTGCTGTATATCACCGTCGCGAATCCAGCGCCGGATTTGAATGGCCACGTGCGCGCGGGCGACAACCTCTATACCTCGTCGATCGTCGCGCTCGATGTGAAGACCGGGAAGTACCGCTGGCACTTCCAGGACACGCATCACGACATCTGGGATTACGGCGGCGCGAATCCCATCATCCTGTTCGATGTCAGGATCAACGGTCAGCTGCGCAAGGGACTCTCGCACGCGCCGAAGAGCGGCTACGTGTACATCCTCGATCGCGTCACCGGCAAACCCTTGGTGGGCATCGAGGAACGGCCGGTGCCGCAGAACGCGTCGCAGAAGACCTCGCCGACGCAGCCGATTCCGGTGGGCGACGACGTGGTGCCGCACTACATCGACGCCGCGCTCGAAACCGGGGATCTCGTCAACGAGGGCCGCACGTTCACGCCCTTCGATGAGAAGCCCGTGCTGTACAAGCAGCTTGCCGGCATCAACTGGCCTCCGATGTCGTACGACCCGGAATATCATGTGCTTTACATCTGCGCCAATGACAGCATGGGCATCGTCCGCCGCAATGGCGAACAGTTCACCGTGCCGCCGCGGGGACAGATGTATCTGGGTGGCTCGTTCGGACGTGGCAACATGCCCGGGCGTGGCCTCATTGCGGCGGAGGACGTCACCACGCAGAAGCTGGTGTGGCGCAGGCAGTGGCCTAGTGCCTGCAACTCCGGCTTCGTCAGCACGGCCGGCGGCCTGCTGTTCGCGGGTCGCGCCGACGGTCGCGTGATGGCCTTGGACAAGCGTAACGGTCTTCCGCTGTGGGAGTGGCAGCTCGATGCATCGATCGGCGCGCCGGTAACGACGTTCGAGTACAAGGGTGAGCAGGTCGTTGCCGTGTACGCAGGCGGCTACTTCTTCGGCGGCATCAAACGCGGCGACGGCGTGTGGCTGCTGTCACGCAAGGGGACGCTGAAGCCGTCGGCCTCATTCGCCGATTTGGGCGGCGGGGCCGGGCCGGCCGTGCCCGTCGCGAGCGCCGCTGGCGGCAATGCCGTCGCAGGAAAGCTGGTGTACGAGCACACCTGCACGCCCTGTCACGGCGAAACCGGCAAGGGGGGCCACGGCGAAGGCGCGGTGCTCCCGGACAACATCGCCGCGCAGACCGTGATGACCGTGGCTACCACAGGCCGGAAGGAGATGCCATCGTTCCGGCAAGTATTGAGCGAGAAGGAGCTGCGCGATGTCGCGGCATACGTGTCGCGACTACTGGCGAAGTGAGTACGCAGAGCGGGCGAACC
>JASHTA010000387.1 GCA_030040795.1 Gammaproteobacteria bacterium
CGGATGTTGGCGGCGCAAGGCGACAAGGAACGGATACCGGTGGCGACGAACGATCTCAAGATCGAGCTCTTCGAGGTCGAGACGATCTGGTAGATCAGGAAAGAGCTGTCCTCGCCGAGGCCGATCCAGAAGGACGTGGCGCTCTGAACCACCGCCCTACGTCCTGAGGTCCTTCAGCAGCGTGTCCGCCATCGTCCTCTCGAGCTCAAGACTCTGCGCGCTGTGCTACGGGCGCAGACGTATCTATTCAGCGGCGTTCCTGTAGGTGAAATCTTCGCCAAGATTTTACGCTCGGCAACGAACGATGTCAGAGGCATAGGACAATAAGGAGATCCTCGCCGGCGATAAGGACATTCGTTCCGTGGAGGAGGGCGGCTGCTACGTCGCGGGGTGCGGATCGCGTTGAGCGATCGGATGACGCTTCACATCGGGCCAATTCTTCGCTACGTTTTGGCCGCGGGTGACTTTCGCCTGATGATCTCAGTGCCCACGCCGGCCGGACCCACATCCCATTCGCGCCGGACACGCCCGCGGATGATCTCCGCCAGTCGTAACGCACCGGGCCCAGCGTAATCCCGATCCGCGAAGATCAAGTACAGCTCGCATGAGCGCTCGGCGCCTTCGCGCAGGGTTAACAGCTTGAGCTCACCGCGGTCGAGCTCGCCGCGGATGGTGTCCTCCGCAAACCACGCAAAACCGAGACCCATGCAGGCGGCGTGGATCGAGGTCGCCTTGTTGCCGACGGTCCAGGTGTGTTCGGCGCCGATCGCGCTGCCGGGCCGTCGGTGAGTGCCTGAGTCGCGCACGATCAGGTGACGGTGCTTGCGCAGGTCCTGCAGCGTGAGCTTGCGTCCCAACCGGTGCAGCGGATGATCCGGACTTGCCGCAGCGATGAAGCGCACACGCATGAGCGCATCGCCGCTGAAGCCCTGCGGGATGCTGGGAGCGATCGCCAGGTCGACCTTACGGAGCGTGATCGCCTCTTCGGCCCCGCTGATGACCGTCTCGTAGAGCTCGATCGCGGTCTGCGGATGCTCGTCAGCGAAGCGCGCCAGGCAATGTAACAGGAGCCATGTCGGAAATAGCACATCGACCGCAAGCCGAATCTCGGGCTCCCAGCCTGCGGCGAGTGTCGCCGCCGCGCCCTCTAGCGAGCCGGCCTCATCGAGTAGCGCCTTCGCGCGCCTGTATAGGACTTCACCGGTCGGCGTCAGGCGCGCCTTGCGCCCCACGACCTCGAACACTTTGAGTCCGAGCCGCGACTCGAGCTTCTGCACCGCGTACGTCACGGTCGACTGCGTCTTGTGCAACAGCGCGGCGCCCCGCGCGTAGCCGCCGCCATCGACCACTGCGATCAGCGCATGCCACTGATCCAACGTGATTTTCGGATTCATGATCTATGAAATCGATGAGTATGGCCGGAAAAATCCGCTTTTTTATTCAAAATGTCAATGTCTTAATGCGATCCAGCTGAAAGACGTTCGCAGATATCCGCGAGCGCTTCTCAGACATGAGGAGAGTTCAATGAGCTACGCAATCATCGGATTCGGCGCCATCGGCCAGGCCCTCGCCCGCGCCTTCGCCCGCAAGAACATCGAAGTCGCCGTCGCCAGTCGGCGGCCGCCCGAAGCGTTGGCGCCGCAGGCCCAGGCGATCGGGTCCACGGTCATCCCCAAGACGCTGCCGGAAGCAATCAAGGCAGACCTGATCATTCTGGCGGTTCCATTCTGGGAACATCGCGAGGTCGCCAAGAATCTGGCGAGCTGGCAGGGCAAAACGATCATCGACGCGATGAACACGTTTGCCGATCCCATCGAAGATCTCTCCGGCCTTCCGTCCTCTGCCGTCGTCGCCAAGGCCTTTCCCGATGCCAAGTTCGTAAAGGGCTTCAATCACCTGCCCGCCGGCACCCTAGCCGCGGACTCGAATGTCAAGGGCGGCCGGCGGGTGGTATTCCTGTCGAGCGACGAAGAAGGTGCTGCAGCGCCGGTGGCGGCGCTCGCCGAACAACTCGGTTTCGCGCCCGTCAATCTCGGGAAGCTCGGGGAGGGTGGCGCGCTTGTGCAGGCGCGGGGCAAGACCTGGGCACCTCTGATCTTCCAGGATCTGTTCAAGAAAGAGCCGTGAGTGATGTACGACCATCACGGCCAGATCGTGATCACCCTACGGCCTGGATCACTGCGCCGGAAGTATTAGCCCATCTGCGAAGGAACAGCTCATGTCCAACAAACTCGATCTCTCGAAAGAACTCATCAGCCGCCGTGCCCTAGTCACCGGAGGCTCGCGTGGTATCGGCGCGGCCATCGCGCAGCGCCTTCTCGATGCCGGGGCCAAGGTCGTGGTCGCTGCGCGTACGCGCAGCGACGACACTCCCGCGGCGGCGACGTTCGTCTCCGGCGACGTCACCACAAGCGAAGGCGTGGAGGCAATCGCGACGAAGGCGCTCGCGGCGCTCGGCGGCCTCGACGTTCTCGTGAACAACGCGGGCGGTGGGCGCGCGTTTCTGGGAGGGTCATGGACGATCCCCAACAAGGAGTGGCATGACAGCTTCGCGCTCAATTTCTTCGCCGCGATCCGCCTCACGAACGCGGTCCTCCCGGCGCTCCGAGCGTCGAAGGCCGCAGCCGTCGTGAACATCTCTTCGGCGGCAGCAACGATGCCGTTTGGTCCCTTTGCGCACTATGGGGCCGCGAAGGCGGCGCTCGACTACTACTCGCGCACGCTCGCGGTGGAACTCGCGCCGAGCGGCATCCGTCTGAACGTCGTGTCGCCCGGGGTCATCTCGACGCCGGGTTCCGACGAGTTTGCCAGGACGACTCCGGGATTTTCCCCCGATGATTGGCTCCGGTATGTTCCGCTGGGTCGCATCGGCGCCACCGAGGACATCGCTGAGGTCGTCGCGCTGCTCGTGTCGGATCGCGGGAAATTCCTGACTGGCGTGAATTACCGTGTCGATGGTGGAATGACGGCGCGCTGACGAATACGCGCTTCCGCATTTTCTGCACGAGTTTCCAGGGTAGCAGCTCGCCGAGCCTGTTGATGGGGTGGTCGGCGATGTGCTCTAGGACGTGACGCGTTCCGTTACGGGCGCAAGCGGTCGCAAGGGCGCACAGACAGCTGTACGCCGAAACGCGTGCGAACCCACGAGAGCCGCCGGACGTTCGCCTGTGGAGGCACGACGCGTCATCGGGGCAGCCGATACAACTCCCGCGATCGTGATCAAACCTGCCGGACCGAGCCGACTCGAGAGCGCCCCGCGTCTCTACCGACCAAGCGCGCTTGCCGCTGCGCGAACGTCCTGCAGGCAGCGTTCAGTGTTTCCAGCTCACATTGACGCTTGAGCAGGCGCATTTAGGGGCGATGATCCATCACTTCGGGGCATGGAGAAACGCGCTTCAAACGCGCTCCGAGGTCCGGCGGCGGAAAGAATGAGGTACATCGACCCGCAATATAGGTACATCGACCCGCAATATGGGGTGACCGCCCGATTCGCCTCGCGTACGCGGTCGGTATCCTGCGGGACGCAACTTTCGTGTCACCAACGGGAACGTGACGTCAGACCTCGCTACTGAGTTGCCTGTCACGGCGATCACGGAAGTGCCAGTGTTGGATCCATATTTCTACAAATAACCGGTGGTCCGCACCGGGGAGGTTTCCGATGAATGCTTCCAATTCGATTCATTTGGAGGATCTAGTGAAGAGACAAAGGAGGTCATCTCTCCTTTTCGTCATCCTCGGCTTGGGCCTCGCCCTGGCCCTTCAGTTCAGCCCACGTGCGAATGCGCAGAACAGCATCAATTGCGCCGCACCCGTGACCAGCGCCCCGACCGGCCCTGCGATCGTGTCGGTTGCATCAACATCGTATGGCCAGGTGCTGGTCGAGGGTTCGGAAGGCTATTCCGGATGCTCTCTGTACGTGCTTACGTCCGATGAGCTCCATACGCTGACCTCTGGCGCGGAGCCGTTCGGGTGCAGCGACAGCCAGAATGTCCTGCAGTCATCTTGTGATGCCGTC
>JASHTA010000388.1 GCA_030040795.1 Gammaproteobacteria bacterium
TCCGCGCAGGGGTCATTGCAGTTGCCGCCAGCGCCACGAGAGCGCGATGGCGATACATCCCACAGAGAGGCCCAGCCAGAGGAGTGGAACAGGTGAGCTGTGCATTCCGATGAAATCGAGCGCAGCGACACCGTTCAATGGACCCACGTAACACAGCAGCACGTAGATCACTTCGAAGACTTTGCTCGTTCCGCTCACCACCCCCAGCATGAGGGCCAATGAGGGAACGAATACGGCGGCAGCGCCCCATGCCGCGAGTGAGGCGGCATCACCCGCGGCGATCAGTCTCAACAGGATGCCGCAGCTCGCGAGTACAGCGACGATGAGGCCCGCAATCCATTGAGCCGGAAGCAGCAGGCGAAGGGGGCGGGGACAGGAGAAGACGACCTCGCTCGTCCCTTCGCGTGCCTCCCGGCAGCCCATCGAGGACCAGATGAGCACGGGCCAGACCCACGCCAGCAGAAGCATGATGCCCCTGGCGCCGGGGGAGGTTGCGAAGAAACCGCCTACCGCGAGTGCAAGTGCCACCGCGTACCAGAACAGGCTCGCGCCCTTGAGCAAGAGTCGCAGCTCGACGAGCACGCGATAGCCGACCGAGAACCGCCTCACGGCGACCGGCAGGACGCCGGCACTCGTGTCTTCGCCCGGCCGGTCAGTCGTGCTCGCGGTGGGCGTCTGCCGCTTCGGGGTATCCGGTGGCGGCCGCCAGGACGCGGTAGCGGAGTCGAATCGGTCGAAGAGTCCCGCGGCGAGCAGCGCGAGGCCGACCGCGATCCCGACCCACAGCAGCCGCGCCAGCACGATTCCGGCCGACCAGCTGACGCCTGCCCAGTGGAAGCGCTGGAGCTCGCCGTGTGGGACGAGAGTGAGCGCAAAGCCGCCGTGATATGTCGGAAACGCGGATGTCACCGCAGCCCCCATCGCCGAAGTCATCAGCGCCAGGCCAAGTGGATCGAGCGCAGCGAGGTTCCCGGCCGCAACTTTGCTGAAGAGTGCCGCCATCATGCTGAAGCCGACGAGCCATAGAGCGTTGCCGACGCCACCGCGGAGGAGTCGCACCGACTCGAACAGAACGGCACAGGCGGCCACCAGCGCGAGCAAGGGAAGATCGATCATTACAAGAGGCGAGAGCAACGCGAAGAGGTCGATCGGCGCACGATGCAGGTATCGCCAATGCAGGAATACGCTTGCGAGCATCAGCAGCGCCACCAGCAGCGCCAGCACCGCAAAGTTGCTCAGCCATTTCGCGAGCGTGTACTGAGCGCGGCTGATCGCGGTCGCCGCGATGACCTCTCCGGTTCCGGTGCGACGGTCGAGATCGATCGAGTTATTGACGAGAAAGAAGCCGAACCAACCCAGCACGGAGCTGGCCACCAACGCAATGAGGCTGCCCAGCCACGCCGAGTTCACGACGCCCTGATATGGCCCCAGGCGAAGCGAGATGCGCCCGACGGCGACGGCATAGGCGAGCCACGCGATGATGGACAGCGCGACGAGAAAACTCGGGCGCCGCGTCCGCTCGCGGAAATCCGCCAAGGCCATCCCGGACAGGACGCGCAGCGTGCTCATGCGCCTGTCGCTTCCCTTTTCCCCGAGGCGAAGTGCAGGTAGGCATCTTCGAGCGACGCCTCGACCGGTTCGGCATCGACGAACGGCCGCTCCGCAGAGATCACCCGAACGCGAACGCCCTCGGGGCCGCGAATGGCGGAACCCATCAGATAACGCTGCCGCAGCTGTGCCACCTCCGAAGCCGGAGCGATCCACTCCCAAACCTTCCCGGCCGTTCGCTTGAGAAGCTCCTCCGGGGTGGCCCTCAGCACCAGACTGCCGCCCGCGATGAGTACGAGCTCGCCCGCTATGGCTTCGACATCCGACACGACGTGAGTGGAAAGAAGAATGAGCCGGTCGGCCGAGAGATCCGATAGGAGATTGCGTAGGCCGATGCGCTCCTCCGGATCCAAGCCCACGCTGGGCTCGTCCATGATCAGCACGCGTGGATCATTGAGCAGCGCGACGGCAATCCCTATGCGCTGGCGCATGCCGCCGGAATACGTACCGAGAGGCCGGCGCGCGGCGTCTGCCAGGTTCAGGAGCTGCAGCAGCGCGGCAATGCGTTTGCGGGCGGATGCACGGCCGAGGCCCTTTGCAGCAGCCATGTAGTCGAGAAACTCGAGCGCACTCAGGTGGGGATAAACACCGAAGTCCTGAGGCAGGTAGCCCAACTCGGCGCGAAGCGGCTCTGGATTCCGTGTGGTATCCACCTCGTTCCACAGCACGCGGCCGCTGGTCGGCTTCGTGACGGTCGCGAGGATCCGCATGAGCGTGGACTTGCCTGCTCCATTGGGACCAAGCAGCCCGATGACGCCCGTGGTGAACTCGGCGCTCGCTCCCCGAATGCCCCAGCGGTCCGCGCCATACTGCTTGCTGACGTTGTCGACGAAGAGTCTCATCGCGCGGCCGAGCCTACGTGAGATGGCCCCCACGGCCAGCATACCCCGAACTCGACCGCAGGCTCGCAGGAGTGGCGAATCTCCGGCTTCGGTACCTCGAGCGGCGTCGGCTCGGCTTCTTGTGCTTTGGCTCTCTCGCGTGACAAACTGCCCCCGCTTCGGATGACGGAGGGCTACTCCGATGCCAAGCGCCTCAAGAGCGTTGATTTTGACCGCCGCACTCGCGGTTCTGGCATGTTCGGGCGCTCGGGCCGCCACGGAGCAGCCGACCGCACAGACCACACCGACCACCCAGGCCACTGAGGCCGCGTCGGCCGCACAGGCCGTACCGGCCGCTCAGGCCCATGACAGCTCGTCAGCTACCGAGACACTGCAGGAAGTCACCGTCACGGCACAGCGCGCGAAACTGGCAAAGAGGGTCACCGCGTTCGTCGACAAGATTACCGGCCCCTCTTTCGACGGAGGAGTCCCCCGGTGGGGCAAGCCGGTTTGTCTATTGGTCTCGGGTCTTCGCCGCGAGGCAGTCGAGTTCATCCGCTCACGCGTGGACGATGTGGCGCGCGCCTCCGGTATTCCGCTCGCAGCCGAAGGCTGCCACCCCGATCTTTACGTTCTGGTGAGCCGTCAACCACAGCAACTGCTGAGGGCGATGGACTCGCACCATCGCTGGTTCTACTTTGGCAACAATGCGCACTGGGGAGTCGTCCGTGAGTTCATCTCGACGCCCGGGCCGGTGAGGGTTTTGTACCGCGATGCAAACGATGCTCCGCCAGGGGAGGTTCCTGCGTACCCGATCGTCCACTCGGCGAAGGCGGGACCTATCACCGAATCGGAGGACAACTGGAACTACGACTCCCACGCGGGGGGCTACAGCGTCAGATGGTACGTCTTTCGCGCTTTTGTGATCATCGACGGGTCCCAACTGAAGGGAGTGACGCTCGGACAGTTCGCCGACTATGTTGCCATCGTGGGTCTCGCACAGGTCAGGCCTTCGGACGGCCTGGCGGACGCGCCCACCATTCTGAAGCTGTTTGACGGCTCGTCTCAGGCGGCGCCCGCCAGGATGACCGACTGGGATCGGGCCTTCCTGAAATCCATCTACGCGACGAACCCAGGCTCGCACGGGCAGCGATGGCATGTCGTGCAGGACATGATGAGCGAAATCGCCCGTTGACGGCCGTGCGTTGACCCATGGGCAAGTGCCGTGGTTTGGCTATCGCAGCGTTGGTAGCGGGTCTCGGACTGGCTTTCGCTGCGGCCGCCGAGGCGGATTCGAGTCAAGCGGCCGCGTGGGCACCGCGTAAGGTGCACATCGTCTTCAGAGGGACGTGCGACGAGACCTACGATCTCCTCAGAGTCACGCTTCTGCGGCTCGGGGCACGAGCGCGAGATCTGGACATCGACGAGCGTAACTGTCCCGCTCCGAATGGGGCGGCAAGCCTTGACGCAACATTCTCGGTGCTCGTACCGACCGGCGCGACAGCGCAGAATGCCCGAGGCGCAGCGGTTGAAGCGCACTGGCATACCGTTGAGCTCAGGGGGAATTGCGTGGTCATCGCGTATTTCACGAGGAAGATCCTGCCCTTGTTTTCCACTCGGAATGTGAAGCTCGTCCCCCGGGACGTCTGCGAAACGATCCACGTCGGCTTGCGCGCCGAGCTACTCGAGCCGTTGCAGGAGCCGGCCTCGCGATAGCGGCTCGATGTCCGCGGATCCTTCAGTTGCAGGCCCGGATACTCCAAGGCTCTCACGATGTTCTGCGTGGCTTCTTTTTGCGCAGCACCCGCGGATTGTGCGACCACGCCGGGACGCGTAGCGGCGTTGGGACGCGCAGCCGCTCTGGGACGCGTAGCCGCGCCGGGATGCGCAGCCGCGCCGGGACGCGCAATCGCAGCGTGAGCGGCTCGTCCAAATTCTGTCGGAACTCGCGGCGCTCATCGGGCGTGAGCTGCGCCCAATCGACCTTCTCGACCTGCGTGCGACCCAGGTCGCGATCGCTCACGTGCGCTTCCGCGACGCTGCCGCTCGTCCACTCAGACGGAAGCCGTCGAGTGGAGCCACGACGGAGCAAATCCACGACAGCGGCCGCGACTGTCCTGTCGCGTGTGAGGTCGCTGTGCGAGACAGCCGCGTGGAAATTGCGCGCGCCTTCGAGGCGTGCGCAGGACACGGGAACCGTGCCGTCGCCGTGCCGCGTGATGGTGTACACGAATTGATCGCGGCGCCGAGCTACAGCCGTCACGGTCTCCTGGCCCACGCCGACGATCGCGGCGCAGCGCTCGTCCGGCGGTGCGAGCGCTCGGTCGATCGTGCGTGCGGGCTCGAGCAGCGCCGGATCGGGTTGCGGGCCCGAGCGAGGCCACGCCGCCGGATCGAAGAGGTCGATCCCGCCGCTATGTTTCGCCCGTGGCAGCATGTGATAGATGCTCGGGAACGTTTTGAAGGCGGAGGCGGCGAGGGCCTCCGCCGTGTGGCGCCAGTCGAGCCGGGCGATCTTGCGCACGACAGAATAAGTGCCCCGTAGCGCCTGCACGGCACCGAAGGCGCCGGAGTTGGGCGTTCCGAGAAGCACGAGGCGCTCGACCTTGTCACCGCCGGGGCAGGCGAGCGCCGCGCGGCTCACGAGGCCGCCCAGGCTGTGCCCGACGAGGGACACTTTCGTGCAGGGCTCCGCCTGCAGGCGTTGCGCGAGCTCGCGGCCGAGCCCATCGATACCGAGCCGCCAGTCGTAGCAGTGGAAAGCTGCGTCGATCCCGGCGGCGCGGAGATACAGCTTGATCCTGAGATAGGAATACAGCACGACGCCGTAGGACGTGATCGCGTGACCGTCCGGCAGCGCAAGCGCGGTCAGCCGGCCGAGGCCGATGTCGACGGGGTCCACCCAGAGAATGTCGCGCGGCAGAGGCGCGCGCCTCGGCAAGCCGAGCTGCGAGCCCATGATCCCCGGTACGATGAGGACACGCTGAGACCCTGTGCCGGGCGCTGCGCTGCGCGCCGCACGTGCGATACGCGTCAGCTCGCGATATTCCCCCAGGCCGAAGAATGCTTCGAGCTCTTGGCGCTGCTCGCCGCTCGCCAGCAGCCGCTCGACGTCATCGTCTGTCCAGACGAGCCGGTCGTAGGGAGTGACGTGATCCCAGCCGGGATAGGGACGGGTTTCGCGAACGGGAGGCGGTTCCGTCGCCACTCACTGGCTGCCGAGTGGGCGGACTTGTGCCGAGACGTGCAGTTCTTCTCCGTTTGCGAAGCGGAGCACGAGGGCCACACGCTCCCCGACCTGCAACGGCTTGCGCACACTGTTGAGCATCACGTGCATTCCGTTCGGCTTGAGTGTGACGGTCTCGCCTGGGCGAATCGTGAGCCGCTCGACGGGCATCATCATCGACTGACCCTGCATGACCATGCTCTCGTGGACCATCGCGTTCGCTGCAACCGGCGAGCTCACCCCAACGAGAACGGCCTCTGTGTGACCGGCGTTGTGAAGGGTGAAATACGCGGCCGCGACATCGGTGCCGGGAGGCGGTTGGGGGATCCATGCGTTCTCGACCTGGACCTCGGCCGCGGGAGGGGCACTCCAGGCAGGCAATGCGGAAAGCCAGGCGCCGGTCAGGAGGAGGGCGCAAGCGAGAGCGGCGGTAAACGAACGTCGGTGCATGTTGACTCAAGCGCGCGCGAGAGTCCGGATCGGAATGCGCGCAGTGGTAGGGGTAAGGATTATGCCAGAGGGGGAGTTCTCGCCAATGCGCAGGGCAGACAGGCACCTGCCCAGAACCGCGGGCACCTCAGCCTCATGAGCTGAACCCACGTCCCGTGTAACTGCCAGTCATGGATTATTTATGGTATAAAAATGGTTTAATTATGGTTTAAATAAGGCTAGAGAATGGGCCTGCCGCCTCCTGCTCTTTTTTGTACGGTTCCCACACACGATTACCTGCAACTCTGGCAGGCCGGCCGGTTCCAGCCTCAACGGGTCGCGAGATTCCTGGGCTTCAGCAAAGAGGACGTCGCTCAGCTGGCGGGGATCGCAGTGTCCTCCGTTCGCTACGACCGCAAGGCTCCGCGTGACCTCATCGAGCGCCTCACGGACGTCGCCGCAACTTGCACGCTGGTGGCACAGTTCTTCGTGGGTAATACGACCAAGACCGTGCTGTGGTTCAAGGCTCGAAATCCCCTGCTTGGCGATGTCTCGCCGCGCGACATGATTCGATCCGGCCGGCACGACGAACTCAGACGCCACGTGCTAGAGGCCTTGGGCAACGTAGCGATGCGGTCTTCAGAAGCGCCGACGGAAGCGAGTCCCTAAACGCGTGCCGCGACGGGTGTCGGTGACGGATCGACACGGACGTCGTGACGCGCCGGTAAGTTGCGAAATAAAGTGCAGCAAGCGTGCCTGCCAAGTGCAATAATGCGCTCATGGCGCGCTCGGTCCTGCTTCTTGTGAAGTGAGGCGCACATCATGACCGGCAAGAAATTTCTCGATTTCATTTCGCGGGCTGCTCCGGGCGGCGTTGTGCATTCGGACGACGGCGTGACGATCGAGATCAGCTCGAACGGCACGAGTAGCACCGTACCGGATGAGGCGCTTGAGCGGGTGCTGTTCAAGCGCTTCAACGAAATGCACCCGCAGGACTCTAACGCAGCCTCAGAGACTAAGGCCTCGGAGTAAACGGTCGTCGTCCAGCCGCGGGACGTGGCTGAATGGTTCGTCATTGCCGCTTACTCGCTGCTTCTCGTGCCTCTGTGCGCACCGATTCTCAATTTCTTCACGCCACGAAGCCTGGCGCAGCGGTTGAGCCTCGGAACGCTCGACAAACTACTCCTACAGGCGCAGCAGCAGCGCATGCCGATTCAGGTGACGCTGAACACGGGCAAGGTGTACGTCGGCCTCGTCACGGCGATCACGGACCCGAATCGCGAAGTGGATATGCTGAAGCTCATCCCGATGTTCAGTGGCTATCGGGACGCCGAGAATCGGATGGTTCTTACCACCGACTACGAGCAGGTCTACAAGGCGCTGCGTGGCGGTCGTGCCGAGGCCCTGAAGTTACCGACCAATTGGCTATCGCAGTTCGAGCTAGCCATCCGCGCCGATACGATCCTCACTGCCACGCTGTTCTCGCCGGCGGTGTACGCGGAGTTCCGTCCCGACCGGCGCGCGAGCATTACGCCCGAGCGGCCGAAACCGGCACCGCAGGAGTTGAGCGGGACCTAGCGAGCGCCCTTGCCGGTCGTGCCCATCGAGATGATCGATGACGAGGCTATCCGTCGCCGTGTCGGCGTGCTGGGGGTCGGTGGAGTAGTACGCTGCCCAGCCGTTGTTGATGCGCCCCGTCTTGTAAAGGATGAGCTGCATCCCGGAGAGGGTAATGGGAGGATACGCGGAGTTTGGAATTTGAGCTCCAACCCCCGGGAGGCACACCGTGCCTAACACCAGTGCGCCGATCCACGCGTATCTCCCCACGGCTCCGCTCATCCCTGGCGTACGCCCTCGACCTGGATGTGCAGCCGCACCCACATCTGGAAGCCGATGGACTTGCCGTAATCCATGCCGTACTTCGCCCGGTCGAACTCGACGGCAGCGTCCGCGCCGCACCGGTACTGGTGGAACATGGCGACTTCCTTGCACTCGAAGTGGCGGATGGTGAGCGTGAGGGGCTGCGTCACTCCGTGCAGTGTCAACTGCCCAATCACCTTGGTCGGCGAACCGTTCTTGAAATCTGCGAGCCGTCCCGTGTAGGTTGCCGTCGGGTACTTCGCGACGTCGAACAGCTCGGTGGTTTGCGAGCCTGCGTTCAGCGCAGGCATGCCGAAATCCACCGAGGAGACATCGACCGTCACGGTCACCTTGCCGGTCTGCGCTTGCCGGTCGAGGACGATGGTGCAGGTCGACTTGGTGAACTTGCCGCGCCAGACGGACAGGCCGCCGAAATGATCCGCCGAGAAGCTGGGGTAGGTGTGGTCGGGATCGCAGATATAGGTGGCGGGCTTGGCGAACGCGGTGCCGGCGTAGAGCGCGAGCAGGATCGTCGGCAGCGCGAGATTTCGCGGATACATATCGGGATCTCCTTTGCGGTTGCGGGCCTGTCGCCGTCGCGGGAATGACTTCACCCGAGTCCCTTGCGCGAAGCGAGCGGCGCTAGCGTAACGGTAACAGATCCCGCTCCGCTAGGCGTGATGTGCTGCGTAGGTACGCGAGGGTAGAGGCACGCGAGCGTGATGCACATGCGTCTTCATTTCGGGCACCTCGTCGAGTCGATCCCGAGCGGGCGCGTGCTCTCCGGGCCCGATCTCTTGATCGCCGACAGCGGACTGCCCTGCGACACGTTCAACGTGGTCGCCCTGGCTCGTCTCGGCACCGACGATCTCGATCGCCGGATCGAGTCGGTCATCGAGAGCTTTGAGCGTCGGCCTTTCCAATGGTGGTTGGGACCCGAGGACCAGCCGGCCGATCTGTCGGCTCGGTTGATGGCCGCCGGCTTGTGTGAGGCGGGGACGGAGACCGCCATGCGGCTCGAGCTTGCTCGGCACACGACCGCGAGCGCCCCTATCGCTGGCTTGTCCATTCGCAGAGTCTCAAAGAGGGTCGAGCTGGCTCATTTCGGAGCGGTCATCGCAGCGACTTGGTCGCCGCCGGATGAGCATTTCAGGCGGTTTTACGAGCAGATAGAAGCGGCTGCCTTGCGGCCGGATTGCCCGCTGCAGTTCTTCGTCGGCTACTGGAAAGGCGAGCCGGTGGCGACTTCCGAGCTGACGGTCGCGCCGGACGGCGTTGCAGGACTCTATTCCCTCGCGACGCTGAAGGAATTTCGCGGTCGCGGCTTCGGGTCGGCGATGACTGCGCACGCTTTGGCAGTCGCTCGTGACCTTGGAATGCGTGAGGTCGACTTGCAGGCGTCCAGCGACGGCCGGCAAATCTACGAACGGGCCGGGTTCCGAGCGGTCGGCGAGTTTCACGAATTTAAACCACTGTGATTGCGTGAGCGTCTTACGGCGACGGAGCCGCTGCAAAGCCGGTGACCGCCTGCTCGATGCGCCAGCTCGACCGCTTGGCGACCGGTGTTCGCGAGCCTAGACTGGCAGCCGGGTGCGATCATGAAGTACCTCTTCCTCGTCTGGTCTGGCATGTGGCGCAGGCGCATGCGCGCCGCGCTCATCCTGTTGCAGGTCACCATCGCGTTCACGCTGTTCGGTGTCCTTCAGGGCCTCGACACCGGCATCAAGCAGGCGATCGCCAAGGCGCACGCGAACCGCATGTACGTCCTGAGCCGCGTGAGCAGCGGGGATTCGCTGCCTTTCGGGCTGCTCTCGCAGATCCAGCGGGTGCCCGGCGTCCTGACGGTGAGCTACGAGAGCGGCATCGGCGGCACGTACCAGAGGCCGGACCAGCAGATCTCGGCGGACGGAGTGGACCCGGCGAGCTTCGCGCGCATCTTTTCCGAAATCATCATTCCTCCAAGTCAGCTCCAGGCGCTCATCCGCACTCGCACCGGAGCGATCGTGGGAGAGAAGCTCATCGAACGCTATGGCTGGAAGATCGGAGAGCGCATTCCCATGCAGTCGCCGATCGTCCAGCGCGATGGCTCGAGCACGTGGAACTTCGATATCGTCGGCACCTTCACGGAGCCCGACAATCCGGATCAGGCCAATTTTCTGCTCGTCAACTACGCCTATTTGAATGAAGCGCGCGAGGCCAATCGAGACACGGTCGGCGACTTTGTCGCGCAGATCGATGACCCGAAGCGGTCGGCGACCATCGGCTCC
>JASHTA010000389.1 GCA_030040795.1 Gammaproteobacteria bacterium
GTCTGCATGCTGCAGGCGAAGGAGAGGCGGATGTGGCCCGGTGCGCCGAAGGGACCGCCTGGCACGACCGCGACACCTGCGCGCTCGAGCAGCAGCTCGGCGAACTCGCCGTCGTCGCGGTAGCCCTGCGCCGCCATTGCCCGGCTGACATCGGCGAAGGCGTAGAACGTTCCCGCTCCCGGCAAGCACGACACACCTGGGAGCGAGTTCAGCCCCGCGACGATGAAGTCGTGGCGAGCCTTGAATGCCTGGTTCATCTCGTCGACGCAGGCCTGGTTGCCGTTGAGCGCCGCCAGCGCCGCTTTCTGCGAGATGCTCGAAGCGTTGGAGGTAGACTGGCCCTGGATCGTCGCCATGGCGGTCACGAGCTCCTTCGGGCCACCGCAGTAGCCGAGCCGCCAACCGGTCATCGCGTAGGACTTGGAGACTCCATTGATCGTGACGGTGCGGCTGTAGAGCTCGGGCACCGCGGTCAGGAGGCTGCAGAACGGCTCCGCGGCCCAGTAGATCTTCTCGTACATGTCGTCGGTGCCGATGACGATGCGCGGATGTTGCAGCAGCACCTCACCGAGCCCTCGCAGCTCCGAGCGCGTGTACGCGGCGCCCGTCGGGTTGCACGGGCTGTTGAGCAGCACCAGGCGCGTCTTGGGTGTGATCGCTGCCGCGAGCTGGCGAGGCGTGATCTTGTAGCCCTGCGAGGCGCCGGCGAACGGCGTGACGGGCAGGCCATCCGCGAGCAGCACCATGTCGGGGTACGAGACCCAATAGGGCGCGGGGATGATCGCCTCGTCGCCCGGGTCGAGCACCGCCATGCAGAGGTTGTAGATCGTCTGCTTGGCGCCGGAGGAGATCAGAATCTGGCTGCGCTCGTAGCGAATTCCGTTATCGCGGTCGAACTTCGCGATCACGGCGTCCTTGAGCTCGTTGATGCCTTCGACGCTCGTGTAGCGCGTGAATCCTCCGCTGATGGCGTCGGCGCCCGCCTGCGCGATGTGCCGCGGCGTGTCGAAATCCGGCTCTCCCGCACCGAGACCGATCACGTCCTTGCCTTCGGCCTTGAGCCGAGCGGCACGGGCGGTGACTGCAAGAGTGGGGGACGGCTTGACGCGTTGGACGCGTCGCGAAACGGGTAAGCTCACGGGTTTCCTTGGGCGTGGTCGTTGGAGGAACTGAGCATCGGCTATATTACGGGATCGGGCTCGGCGTCACCAATGTTGCGAAGCTGCAACGTGGCGCTCGCGGGCACACCACATCGAGCGGACGCAACCCCCTATGGATCGGACGGAATTCAGGCTCGCGGCGGAGTACTCGCCCGCCGGTGACCAACCTGAGGCCATTGCCAAGCTGGTCGAAGGGCTCGAGGCCGGCCTTGCGCACCAGACGCTGCTCGGCGTGACGGGAAGTGGGAAGACATTTTCCATCGCCCAGGTCATCCAGCGCGTGCAGCGCCCGACGCTCGTTCTGGCCCACAACAAGACGCTGGCGGCGCAGCTCTACGGAGAGTTCCGCGAGTTCTTCCCGGCGAATGCCGTCGAGTACTTCGTCTCCTACTACGATTACTACCAGCCCGAGGCGTACGTTCCCTCGACCGACACCTACATCGAGAAGGACGCCTCGATCAACGAGCACATCGAGCAGATGCGCCTCTCGGCGACCAAGGCGCTGCTCGAGCGGCCGGACTCGATCATCGTCGCGACCGTCTCGGCCATCTACGGGCTCGGGGATCCTCAGGCCTATCTCTCGATGGTCCTGCACCTCGTGCGTGGCGACCGCATGGATCAGCGCAAGCTGCTGCGACGGCTCGCCGACATGCAGTACACGCGCAACGATGTGGACCTCACGCAGGGCACATATCGCGTGCGGGGCGATGTGATCGACATCTTTCCGGCCGAATCGGACCGCGAAGCGGTCAGGGTCGAACTGTTCGACGATGTGATCGACTCCCTCACGCTCTTCGATCCGCTCACCGGAGCGGTCTCGCGGAAGGTGCCGCGGTTTACCGTGTATCCCGGAACGCATTACGTGACGCCGCGCGAGCGGCTCATCGGGGCGGTCGACCAGATCCGGGAGGATCTGCGCGAGCGGCTCGCGGAGCTGCGCGAGGGCGGCAAGCTCCTCGAGGCGCAGCGGCTCGAGCAGCGCACGAGATTCGACATGGAGATGATTCAGGAGGTCGGATACTGCGCGGGCATCGAGAACTATTCGCGCTACCTCTCCGGCAGGGCGCCTGGGGAGCCGCCGCCGTGCCTGTTCGATTACCTGCCGCGCAACGCGCTGCTCGTCATCGACGAGAGCCACCAGACGATCCCGCAGCTCGGGGCGATGTATCGCGGCGACCGCTCGCGCAAGGAGACGCTCGTCGAGTACGGCTTCCGGCTGCCCTCCGCGCTCGACAACCGGCCGCTCAAGTTCGAGGAGTGGGAGCAGCTCGCTCCGCAGATGATCTTCGTCTCCGCGACCCCTGCGGACTACGAGAAGTCGCACTCGTCCCAGATCGTCGAGCAGATCGTGCGCCCAACCGGCCTGGTCGATCCGGAGGTCGAGGTGCGCCCGGTGAGGACGCAGGTGGACGATCTGCTCTCGGAGATCGGCAAGTGTGTGGCGGGTGGGGAGCGCGTGCTCGTGACGACGCTCACCAAGCGCATGGCCGAGGACCTGACGGAGTACCTGCACGAGCACGACGTGCGGGTGCGCTATCTGCACTCGGACATCGAGACGGTCGAGCGCACCGAGATCATTCGCGACTTGCGGCTCGGCCGCTTCGACGTGCTGGTCGGCATCAATCTGCTGCGCGAGGGGCTCGACATGCCGGAGGTCTCGCTCGTTGCAATTCTCGATGCCGACAAGGAGGGGTTCCTCCGATCGGACAACTCGCTCATCCAGACGATCGGCCGAGCGTCGCGCAATATCCACGGCCGGGCGATCCTCTACGCCGATACGGTCACCGGCTCCATGCGCCGGGCGATCGACGAGACGAACCGCCGGCGCTTGAGGCAGCTCGAGTTCAACCGCGAGCACGGCATCACTCCCCGCGGAATCCGCAAGGGGGTCATGGACGTCATGGAGGGTGCCCGCGCTCAGGGCGCGACACCCGCCGAGCGCCGTCGGGCGGCGAAGGGTCCCGCGGCGGCGAGCGTCCAGGATCTGCGTCCGGAAGCCCTCGTGCGCCAGATCAAGAAGCTCGAGGCGGAGATGTACAAGAAGGCGCACAATCTCGAGTTTGAGGAGGCCGCCCGGCTCCGAGACGAGATCGAGCGGCTGAAGCAGGTCGAGCTCGGCCTCGCGGGGCACGCCTCGGCGGGCTGAAGCGGCGCCGCGCGAACGAGCCCTGGCCGCGGCGGAGGCCAGTTTGCCTCGCCGGTGGCCCGCTTGCCTCGCCGGAGGGCCTTCGGTATCGTCCCCGTCCCGGTGATCACACAGAACCGGCCACGGTAGCGCGAGCTCCATCGCTCTGCAGAAGGTCGACAGGCGCGTAGCTCAGTGGTAGAGCACCACCTTGACATGGTGGTGGTCGGTGGTTCGATCCCACTCGCGCCTACCATTTTTTCGCGTACCCAAGAGTCCTCATGCCCGTCGTGACATTGCCTGATGGCGGCCAGCGCCATTTCGACCACCCCGTGACGGTGGACGAGGTGGCCGCGAGCATTGGCCCGGGGCTTCGCAAAGCGGCACTCGCCGGCCGCGTGGACGGCAAGCTCGTCGATACTTCTTACGTCATCGACAAGGATGCGCGCCTCGCGATCGTCACCGACAAGGACGCTGAAGGCATCGAGATCCTGCGGCACTCCACGGCGCACCTGCTCGCGCAGGCCGTGAAGGAGCTGTTTCCGCAGGCCCAGGTGACGATCGGTCCGGTGATCGAGGACGGGTTCTACTACGACTTCGCGTACGAGAGGCCTTTCACGCCGGAGGACATCGCGGCAATCGAGGCGCGGATGCGCGAGCTCGCTCAGGCGGATCAAAAGGTGAGCCGCCGCGTGATGGCTCGCGAGGAGGCCGTGGGATTCTTCAAGGGTCTCGGCGAGCACTACAAAGCCGAGATCATCGCGAGCATCCCGGCGGGTGAGCCGATCAGCCTCTACGGTCAGGGCGACTGGGTGGACCTCTGCCGCGGGCCTCACGTGCCTTCCACGGGCAAGCTCAAGGCGTTCAAGCTCACGAAAGTTGCCGGCGCTTACTGGCGAGGCGATTCGCGCAACGAGATGCTGCAGCGGATCTATGGCACGGCGTGGCCCGACAAGAAGCAGCTCGACGATTACCTCAAGCGGCTCGAGGAGGCGGAGAAGCGCGACCACCGCCGCATCGGCCGCGACCTCGACCTGTTCCACATGCAGGAGGAGGCGCCGGGCGCCGTCTTCTGGCACCCGAAGGGGTGGCGGGTCTTCCAGACGCTCATCGGCTACATGCGCGAGCGGCAGCGCGAGGCGGGCTACGAGGAGGTCAATGCGCCCGAGCTGATGGACGCGAGCCTCTGGCAGCAGTCCGGACATCTCGAGAAATTCGGCGAGAACATGTTCCTCACGCGCACGCCGGATGAGCGGCTCTACGCGATCAAGCCGATGAACTGCCCCGGCCACGTGCAGATCTTCAAGCACGGCCTGAGGAGCTATCGGGAGCTGCCGGTCCGGCTCTCGGAGTTCGGCAAAGTCCATCGTTACGAGCCTTCGGGCGCCCTGCACGGGCTCATGCGCGTGCGCGCATTCACTCAGGACGATGCGCACCTCTTCATCACGGAGGACCAGATCACGGCGGAGTCGGTCGCCGTGACGCGGCTCATTCTCGAGATCTACCGCGATTTCGGCTTCGACGACGTGCGGATCAAATTCGCCGACCGGCCGCCGAAGCGGGTCGGAAGCGATGAGGTGTGGGACCGGGCCGAAGAGGCGCTCAAGGCGGCCTCGACGGCGGCCGGCATCGAGTACTCTCTCAACCCGGGGGAGGGCGCCTTCTACGGGCCCAAGCTCGAGTTCGTCCTGCGCGATGCCATCGGCCGGGATTGGCAGTGCGGCACGCTGCAGGTCGACTTCAACCTCCCCGGACGGCTCGGCGCGCACTACATCGACGAGCACAGTCAGAAGCGCACGCCTGTGATGCTGCATCGCGCGATCTTTGGCTCCCTGGAACGATTCTTTGCCATCCTGCTGGAGCATCACGCCGGACGTCTGCCGGCCTGGCTTGCCCCCGTCCAGGCTGTGGTGATGAATATCACCTCTCCGCAGGCGGATTACGTCGTGCACACGATGGAAGTGCTTAAAAAACAGGGATTTCGCATCGAAACCGACTTGCGTAACGAGAAGGTCGGTTTTAAGATTCGCGAACACACGCTCCAGCGTGTTCCGTACTTACTGGTCGTGGGCGACAAAGAGGTCGCCGCGAATTCACTAGCAGTGCGTACCCGCGGCGGAAAGGACCTCGGCACGATGTCCGTGGAGGCGTTCGCAGAGCGCTTCCGGACCGAGCTCGAGAGCCGCGGGCGCCGAACTTTGGAGGATTAACGCATCGCCATAGCAACAAAGCGCGTCCGGCGCAATGAGGAGATCACCTCGCCGCAGCTGCGGGTGATTGGGCCGGACGGAGCGCAGGCCGGGGTCATGTCCCGGTTCGACGCGCTCCAAATGGCGTCTTCTGCCGAGCTCGATCTCGTCGAGGTATCGCCGACCGCGGAACCGCCGGTCGTGCGTATCATGGATTACGGCAAGTTCCTCTTCGAGCAGAACAAGAAGGCTCACTCGGCGAAGCGCAAGCAAAAGCAAATCCAGGTCAAGGAAGTGAAATTCCGGCCGGGAACGGAAGAGGCGGACTACCAGGTGAAGCTGCGCAACCTCGTCCGCTTTCTGACCGAAGGCGACAAGGCCAAGGTGACCTTGAGGTTTCGCGGCCGAGAGATGGTGCACCAGGACATCGGGCGCAAGCTCCTCGCGCGGGTTTCCGCCGATCTCGCTCCCCACAGCGTGATCGAGCAGAACCCGATCATGGAGGGCCGGCAGATGGTCATGGTGTTTTCGCCCAAGAAGAAGTAACGCTTCCAAGTCGTTGAAATGACTGGAATCGTTCGCCCGCAGCGGGTGCGTGAGCGCCTCGCGACCGGTGCTATGTCAAGTAGAGGAGTTCGATCATGCCCAAGTTGAAGACCAACCGGGGCGCGGCCAAGCGTTTTCGCAAGACGGCGAAGGGCTTCAAAGGCTACTCGTCGGGCCGCCGCCACAATCTCGGCCACAAGGACCGCAAGCGCAAGCGCCACTTGCGCTCGGGCGGCAGCAGCCTCATCCACGAGAGCGACCAGGGCCGCTTGGTCCGGCTGCTTCCGCATCACAAGTAATCAGCGTCGCCGCGGCGCCCCCCACGGGCTGAGCGCCGCGCACGGAGAATTCCATGGCACGAGTCAAGCGTGGCGTGACGGCGGGTCGCCGTCACAAGAAGGTATTGGGCAAGGCGAAGGGCTACTACAACGCCCGCCGCAAGGTGTATCGCGCGGCGAAGCAGGCCGTCATCAAGGCCGGCCAGTACGCGTTTCGCGACCGGCGGGCCAAGAA
>JASHTA010000390.1 GCA_030040795.1 Gammaproteobacteria bacterium
ACGCGCAAGAATCCCTACTCGGCCGCGGTGCTCGCCAATCAGCGCATCACGGCGTCGCGGTCGACAAAGGACGTGCGGCACATCGAGCTCTCGCTCGAGGGATCGAACATCCACTACGAGCCGGGGGACTCGATCGGCATCGTACCGCACAACCGCGAAGAGGATGTGGATGCGCTCATCGGGAGGCTGGGGTTCGATGCGGACAGCCCGGTACAGGGCGACTCGCAGACGATCGTCCCCCTGCGCCAGGCACTCCTCGAGCGCTTCGAGATCGGGACGGTCACCCGCCCCTTCCTCAAGCGGTATGCCGACGCCGTCCACTCCGCCGACATCGCCTCGATCGCCTCCGCGGCCGACAGCGAGCTCGCGCGCTACTCGCGCGGCCGCCACATCATCGACCTCGTAGGCGAGCATGCTCCGAGCGGTCTCGATGCCGCGGCGTTCGCTCGCCTGCTGCCGCCCCTCGCTCCGCGCCTTTACTCGATCGCCTCGAGCCAGCACGCGACGCCGGATGAAGTTCATCTCACCGTGAGCGTCGTGCAGTACGAGTCCTTCGGCCGGCCACGCTGGGGCGTGGTGTCGGGCGCCCTCGCCAGTCTGACCTCCGAGGATGCGACACTGCCCGTCTACCTGCAGCGCAATCCCGCCTTCCGGCTGCCCGAGCCCCACACCCCGATCATCATGATCGGCCCGGGCACGGGCGTTGCGCCTTTCCGCGCCTTCCTTCTCGAGCGCGAGCAAGCCGGCGCAAGCGGTCTCAACTGGCTGTTCTTCGGCGATCGCTCGTTCGAGTGGGACTTCCTCTATCAAACGGAATGGCTCGACTGGCGCAAGCGCGGGCTGCTCACGAGAATGGATGTCGCGTTCTCGCGCGACCAGGACCGCAAGATCTACGTGCAGCAGCGCATGTTCGAGCGCGGCGCGGAGATCTGGGGCTGGCTCGAGGATGGCGCCTACCTCTACGTGTGCGGCGACGCCCAGCACATGGCGCCCGATGTTCACGCGGCGCTGCTCGAGATCATCGCCGCTCATGGCGCCCGCAGTCCGGACGACGCGGCCGAGTACGTCCTTCAATTGCAGCAGGAGCGTCGCTACCAGCGCGACGTGTATTGAGGCGCGCGCATGTCGATCGAGCCGATCGAACGTCGCGATCTATCCCGGCCGCTCGAGGAGCTGCACCCCAACGAGCGGCTGAAGTACGAGAGCCGCTACCTGCGCGGCACCATCGCCGAGGGGCTCGCCGATCCGCTGACGGGCGCGATCAGCGAGCGGGACACGCCGCTCACGAAGTTCTTCGGCATGTACCAGCAGGATCATCGCGATCTGCGCGAT
Source organism: Gammaproteobacteria bacterium (assembly GCA_030040795.1). Lineage (GTDB taxonomy): Bacteria > Pseudomonadota > Gammaproteobacteria > Steroidobacterales > Steroidobacteraceae > JASHUC01. The sequence continues at coordinate 1,333 of JASHTA010000390.1, forward strand.
GAGCGCCGGCGCGCCAAGCTCGAGCCCCGGTACCAGTTCATGGTGCGGCTGCGGCTGCCGGGCGGTGTGTGCACGACGCAGCAGTGGCTCGCGCTCGATGCGCTAGCCCGCGAGAACGCGGACGGCACGCTGCGTCTCACTTCTCGCCAGACCTTCCAGTTCCACAACGTTCTCAAGCGCAATCTCAAGCGGCATATCCGCGGGATCGTCGCTGCGGGGCTCGACACGATGGGAGCCTGCGGAGACGGCAACCGCAACGTGATCAGCACGGCGAACCCGCTCATGTCGCCCATTCACGCGGAGGCGAGCGCGCTCGCCCGGCTCTTGAGCGCACATCTGATGGCGCGCACCGGGGCCTACCGCGAGATCTTTCTCGACGAGCCGCCCGCCGCCGTCGAGGGTGAGGAGGAGCCGCTCTACGGCCGGACGTACCTGCCGCGGAAATTCAAGATCGCCATCACCGTTCCGCCGCAGAACGATGTGGACGTCTACGCGCACGACCTTGGATTCGTCGCCATCGTGGAGGACGGACGGCTCGCCGGCTACAACGTGCTCGTCGGCGGCGGCATGGGCATGACGCACAAGATTCCGGCGACGTTCCCGCGACTCGGGGATGTCGTCGGCTTCTGTGCACCCGAGGAGGTCATCGCGGTCGCCGAGCGAACGATCGCCATCCAGCGCGATTACGGCGACCGCAAGGACCGCTCGCATGCCCGCTTCAAATACACCATCGAGGATCGCGGGACCGAATGGTTCCTGGAGGAGCTCGCTCGGCGCCTCGGACATCCGCTCGAGCCGGCCCGTCCCTTCCATCTCGAGTCCAGCGGCGACCGCTTCGGCTGGGCGCGGGGCGCAGACGGCCGGTGGCACTACGCGCTCTTCGTCGAGAACGGCCGCATCGAGGACTTCCCCGAGCGCAAGCTCAAGTCGGGAATGCGTGCCCTCGCGACCGAGCACCGCGGCGTGTTTGCGCTCACCACGAACCAGAACATCATCATCGCCGGCGTCCCGGCTGCCGAGCGCCCGCGGATCGAGGCCATCCTGCGCGAATACGGCATCGAGAACGACGCGAGCACGACCGCGCTGCGACAGAACTCCATCTCGTGCGTCGCCCTGCCGACCTGCGGCCTCGCGATGGCCGAGAGCGAACGCTACCTGCCCGCGCTGCTCGACAAGATCGACGAGATCGTCGTCGCGGCCGGCCTCTCGCGCCAGTCCATCTCCATTCGAATGAGCGGCTGTCCGAACGGCTGCTCGCGACCCTATCTCGCGGAGATCGCGCTGGTCGGCAAGGCTGTCGGCAAGTACAACCTGTACCTCGGCGCGAGCGCGAACGGCGACCGCCTCGATGCCCTCTATCGCGAGAACATCGGCGAGGCGCAGATCATCGAGGCGCTGCGTCCCGTGCTCAATCGCTACGCGAAGGAGCGGCGTCCGGGAGAGGCGTTCGGCGATTTCACGGTGCGCGCGGGCGTCGTGCGGGCGATGCCGTACGGCCGCGACTTCCAGCGCGAGCTCGCGGAAGCGAGCTAGCCGTGTGAGCGCCAGTCCGCAGACCGGCGCTGGCGCGGTGGCGACCGCTGGTGCCGTCCGGGCGGGCGGCGGCCCCGGATCGGGGCGTCGTGCGGCTTACATGGTGGTCGTCCTGGCGGCCGCTTACTTTCTCGCGTTCCTCGACAGGCAATCCCTCAGCCTGTTCGTGGTCCCGATCGAGCACGACCTGCATCTGAGCGATGCGCAGATGGGTCTGCTCCTCGGATTCGCCTTCGGCCTGCTCTACTCCCTGCTCGGCGTGCCTTTCGGCTTGCTCGC
>JASHTA010000391.1 GCA_030040795.1 Gammaproteobacteria bacterium
CTCGGGCCGTGGCGCGCACGGGTTGTCGCGCGGCGCGCGCGTGCCGATAATCCCTGCTCGATCCACCTGAACGCGGAGCACCCGACCCATGCGATGCATCACCGTGCTGTATCCGAACAAGGATGGCGTGCGCTTCGATTTTGACTATTACAAGAAGAAGCACGCGACGCTCATCATGAGGCTCTACGGCAAGGGCATCGCCAGGTATGAGCTGCGTAAGGGACTCAGCGGGCCGGACGGAGGCAAGCCGCCCTACGTCGCGACCGTCAACTTCTGGATCGGCGACCAGAAGGCCTTCGACGAGGCCCAGGCCCGGCACACCGAGGAGCTCGTCGCGGATGTGCCGAACTTCACCGACGTGATGCCGACCATCCAGTTCGACGAGGTCGCGGACCAGCGCTAGCGCTGGCTGGCACTCGACGCCGCGGCGCGACACGACGCAGCGCGATACGACGCGGCGCAGGGCGGCGCGGCGCGGCGCCTGACAAGGGGGTACTCCATTGCGCGGTGCGACCGGCGCGGACAGCGGCGCGGACGGGGGCTCGTTCGACTACGTGATCGCCGGTGCCGGATCGGCGGGCTGCGTGCTCGCGAGCCGGCTCACCGAGCAGCGGGACGTAACTGTCCTCGTGCTGGAGGCCGGCGGCCCGCCTCGTGGCCTGTTCATCGATATGCCTGTCGCGTTCCCGCGGTACGCCTCATCCCCGAAGCTCAACTGGGGTTTCGTGAGCGAGCCGGAGCCCGGACTGCTGGGGCGGAGCATCCCGGTGCTGCGAGGCAAGGTGCTCGGGGGCTCCTCGGCCATCAACGGCCTCGTGTACGCGCGTGGCCATCGGCTGGATTACGACGACTGGCGCGCCATGGGGCTCGAGGGTTGGGGCTATGCCGATGTGCTGCCCTACTTCAAGCGCTCGGAGCGCAGCTGGCTCGGCGAGGGTCCTTATCACGGTGGATCGGGCGAGCTCGAGGTCACCGTGCCGCGCGCGTCCTACGTCCTCACCGACCTGGTCGGGCAAGCCACGGCTGCGGCCGGATATGCCGTGACGCCGGACTATCACGGCGAGCGCTCCGAGGGTTTCATGCGGATGGAGATGACCGCGACGCGACGCGGGCGACGCGCAAGCGCCGCGCGGGCGTTTCTGTATCCGGCGATGCGACGCCCGAACCTCACGGTACGCACTCGGACGCTCGTCCATCGCGTCCTCATCGAACGCGGCCGCGCGGTCGGCATCGAGTATTTGCACGCCGGCCAGATGCGCCGCGCCCGCGCCGAGCGGGAAGTCCTGCTGGCGGGCGGCGTCTATGGCTCGCCGCAAATGCTGCTGCTCTCCGGAATCGGCCCGGCGGATGAGCTGCGGGCCCACGGTATCGAGACGGCGCTCGACCTGCCGGGCGTCGGGAAGAACCTCATCGAGCATCCGCTCACGTTCACGTTGAATGCGGCCCGTCCGAGAACGTTTCTCGCGCACCTGCGCGCGGACCGCGCGGTGATCTCGGTGATTCGCTGGGCGCTGTTCGGCAGCGGGCCCTTCGCGACCAACGCGTGCGCCGGCAACGTGTTCTTGCGCACCGAGCCGAGCCTCGACCGCTCCGACATGCAGCTCACTTGCCCCGCCGGAGGCGCAGCGGCAACACCCGGCGCGCACATCTGGTATCCGAGCTTCAGGCCGCCCACGCACGCCCTGGCGGTGGCAGTGTCCATGATCCGCGAGGACAGCCGCGGCGAGGTCACGCTCCGCTCGGCGAATCCCGCCGATCCGCCGCGCATTCTCTTCAATCTATTTCGCGAGAGAAGCGACGTCGAGCGGATGATTCGTGGAATCCGCGCCGCCCGTGAGATCTACTCGTGCGAGCCGCTGAAGAGCCTCATCGTGCGCGAGATCGCGCCGGGCCCCGAGGCAGTCTCGGATGCGCAGCTCGAGGAGTACATCCGCCGCACCGGGGAGATCACGCAGCATCCCGTGGGCACCTGCCGCATGGGCCTCGACGATCGCGCGGTAGTCGATGCGCACCTGAAAGTGCGCGGCCTCGATGGGCTGCGGGTCGTCGATGCGTCCGTGATGCCGAACGTTCCCGGCGGCAACACCAATGCCCCGACCATCATGGTCGCCGAAAAAGGCGCGGATCTGATTCGCGGCCGGCGGCTCGCGCCCGCCCCGCTCTGATCGGTGCCGCGCCGCAGCTCCACCGCAGCTCCGCCGCAGCTCCGCCGCAGCTCCGCCGCCTCGAGCGAGCGGCGAAGGGCTCCGCTCGCGAGCATTCACTCCGCGTGTCGGCTCCATGGAGAAGGCATGTAATAGGGGACCGCGACGAACACCGCCTCGATGCGGTAGATCTCACCGTTGCGAATCTTGAACAGCTCTAGCGCGCACCAGGTGTGCGGCGCTTTGATCGGCGAGATGCGGTGCTCGCCGTTCGTCAGCGTGTAATCGGTCAGGACGCCGCGATGGTCGATGAACATGCGCGCCATGACGAGTCCGCGCTCCGGATCGACCACGAGGAAGCGGCGATCGCGCACGCGGTCGTCCCATCGATAGTATCCGAGCTTGAACTGCGCTCCGCAGGACAGTCTCGTGAAGGGATTCTCGGCCTGCGGGTCGCTCGCGCTCTTCCAGCCATCCTCCAGTCTCGAGCAAGTAGGATCGAATCGCGTGTGCAGCGTGCCGTCGTTGCGCTGCAGCGTGCTGAAATACCCGTTGGCCAGCGCGATGAGCTGCGCGCGCGTCGATCGCTCCTTCGCCGGAGCGCTCTGAAAGAACGAGGGATCGTGCTTCAAGGGCCCGAAGGTGCTCGTCGGTCTCGGTCCATCTCCCTTGCGGCAGACGATCGACTCGACCTCGGAGATCTTGCGGCCCACGACCTTCAGCCGCAGCGCGAGATAGGCGGGATTTCCGTGCTCTTCGACGACTCCGTAGTAGCCGACTTCGCCGTCGGCCGTATCCGCGAAGGAAAGATCCGAGGAATGCTCGATGCCGCTCACCGTGCCCCACAAGCCATCGCCGATCCGCAGCTGAACGTTGTTCTCGGTGAATTTGACGCTCGTCGCGAACGGAACCCGCGAGGGATCGTGCGCCGCGAGTCCGGCGAGATACTGATCGAGAATGCCCGTAAGGCAGGCTCGGTCGCAACTCGAGGCCGCGCCAGCCGCCTCAGCCGCGCCGGCCGTCATGGTGACGCCAGTCGCGCGAGTTGCATCAGCCGCCCCGGCCGCCCGCGTCATCCCGCCGGCCACCACGATGCCCCACGCACAGATGATGAAAGCGCTCTTCCACATGGCCGTTCCCCTCACGGCTGATCGCCGACTGCCCGTTGAACTCTGCGCTTTATTCGATCGGCCGGCAATGAGTACACTGCGGCGAGGAGGGCCTTTCAATGCTCAGATGGCTGCGGCGGATCGCGCTCGCGATCGGAATCTTGATTGCCGCGGGAGTGGTCGCACTCCTCCTCGGCTTCGCTCTTTGGCGCTCGGGCATCCAGCACGAACTCCTCGCCGAGAGCTCGGTCGCGATGACGGCGCGCGGTCCCGTGGAATACGCACAGATCGGAAATGGCCCGGCCGTGCTCCTGATCCACGGCACTCCCGGGGCGGACCACCTCATGGTGATCTGGAAGTCCCGGCAGTTGAGTTCGCTCATCACGAGTTTTCTGCGATCGCATCCGCAGAAGAACCCGGGCCTGTGACGCGGGCTCAGTACGGGAAGCGGCTGAAGAACGCCTCGTCGCCGACCTCCGCGAGCGGCTGCCCGGAGCGGGAGCCGGCCGGCGAGATGTAGGGCTCCGCGGTGCCGGTCCAGTCGAGATAGGGCCGGTCCATGTAGAAACTCACGACGGGCGTGCGTCCCGCGGCGGCGCC
>JASHTA010000392.1 GCA_030040795.1 Gammaproteobacteria bacterium
CGGTCGAGGATCTTCAGCTGGTACTTCTTGAACAGATCGAGGAACTCGTCCGTGTAGCCCCACTTCACCTTGTAGACCCACTCCACGATGTACGGCTGCGTCAGCGCCGGCGACGCTTGCACGCGGGACGGCGGCGCCGCGGAGGCCGATATGGCGACGCCAAGAAGCGCCAAGGCCGACAGCCCCAAGCGGCGCGCACCGCCGCGCGATTTGAATGAATCGTTCCTCATGTGCACGACCTCCCGTGATGAACTGATCGCGGATTACGGCGCAACCGTCACGCTACGGCTGGAAAAGGGTTGTCGGGAAAGAGAATGGCGGAGTAACGGCCGCGAGCGGCGAGATGGGTGTGCAGCAGCGCGGCACCGACGCCGGCTGCCCCGATCTTGTAGCCGGTCTCGGCATTGACTTCCCACGGCTTGATACGCGTCCACGCCTGATACCAGCGGTAGCCTTTCCCGTCGAGGTCCGTCTGCCGGCTGATGAGCTGATCCGCCACGCGCAAAGCGAAGTCCCGGTATTCGGCCTTGCCGGTCGCCAGCGAAAGACTGAGGAAGAGCTCCGTGACCGCCGCCGACCCGCAGCACTGGCAGACCACGTTCCAGTAGCCCGGCGTCAGCTTCTCGGGAACGCCGGAGCGGACGATGCCGCGCGCGAGCTTCTCCGTCCACTCGAGGTAGTGCCGCTGTCCGGTCACCTTGTAAAGCTGGTAGAACAGGCGCGCGGTGCCGGCCGGCCCGTGACAGTAGCCGAGATAATAGATGTCGGTAAGATCGGGCTCGCGATAATGTACGAGCGCCGCATCGCCGTCGACGGTCGCTATGCTCTCGATGTGCCGCGCCCCTTCCTTTGCCGCATCCAGGAACTCCGGCCGCTTCGTCTCCTCGTAAAGCCGCGCGAGCACGTAGGCGACGCCCGCGGTACCCAGCTCGAAATTGGGAAAGTACGCATTGGGCGGGACGCCGTAGGCCCGGGTCTTGACGGACCGCAGATCTACTCCGCGCCAGCGCAGCCCGCCGCGCGGATCCCGCTCGGCCAGATCGAGGATGCGCTCGCCTCCGCTCGCCGCGAGCTCACGCAGCGACGGATCGTGGAACGCGCGAGCGGCGTAAAGCAGATACAGCGCGACGCCTCCACCGAGGCCGACTCCAGGGGATGATATCCATCCGTTACCGGAGCTCCGCACCGAGCCCACGAGCGCCTGCGTGGCCGCGAACGCGGCATCGCGATACGCGGGACGCTGCACCGCTTTCCAGACCTCCGTCAAGCTGAATGCCGTGCCCGCGAGCCCATTGTCGAACGACAGCGCGCTGCCGGGCAGCGGTCCGGCGCTGCCGCCGCTCAGCAGCCGCTTCCAAGTCGAGGCCAGGTAGTCCGCGCCGCGTTGCGCCTCGTCCACGTAAGAGTCCTTTCCCGCCGCCCGCCCGAGCTCCAGCAGGAACAGAACGATGCCCGCGCTGCCGCTGTAGACCGTGTTGTCCGGACCGACCGTGACGGCCTTCTCCGGATGGTCCGGATCCGGATGCCAGGCGATGCCGCGCTCCTTCTCCATGCGCGCGCTGTGAATCCAGCGCGCGGCTTCCTCCGCGCCGTGCAGATATTCCCCGCTGCTCCGTAGAGGGCCGACGTCCGAGAACGCTGCCTGGACCGGCTCCCCGGCGCGGACTGCAGGAGATGCGGCCAGCGCCGGAATCGCCGGTGCCGCGAGCGCTGCTCCCGTCCCGAGAAACCCGCGGCGCGTGATGCGCCATGAATCATCGCAACTGGACATTGAAGAGCGCTCCATGGCAGCTCGACGCCTCGAGCCGAGGTTGCGGCCTTCGATCCTAGCGGGCCTGTCCGGCCTTCCATAAATGAAGATTTTGAATGTGCTCATGAGCATTCGCGCACGCGCGGTGACAGATCGGTCACGAACGGCTGCACGCGTGTCCTGCACGCGACAGTTCGCGCGCGCTCATGAATTCCGGTTGGGTCGCGAATCGTAAACGCCATTTCTCGTCGAGCCCAAGTGCCTGCATCATCAATGTCGCTCGATCTGTGGTCCGCTGTTTGATTCTCGGAATTGATCGAGACAGAAAGATTCTTAAAACTCGATCGTCATTGTTTTCAACGAGTGCGTACATGACAATGAAATTGAATTCATCGGGCATCCGGGTCTCGATTCTGAAGCTGCACAGGTGGCGAGCGGCAGGCGCGCGCGCCGTTTGGGCCGCCGCGCTCTTGGCGTCGCTCTATGGAGCGGCAGGCTCGCAGACCGCATCGGCGCAGGCGACCTCGGCACAGGCCGCAGCCGCGCAGATCGCATCGGCGCGGGCCGCGCCGGCACTGGCCTCAACGGCGCAGCCCGCCGCGGAGCAGCTTGCCAGCACCGATGCGCCGCAGAGCCAGAGCAACGACGCCGAGCTCGACACCGTGATCGTGACCGGCACGCGCGTATCCGACGTGAAAGCGCGCGACTCCGCAGCGCCGATTGCCGTCATCAGCGGGGATACCCTTGTCGCGACAGGCGCGACCGATCTGCGCGACGCGCTCGAGCTGACCCTGCCGTCACTCAATCGTCCTTCGTTCAGCGGGGATCTCGGCGCCTTGACCGATGCCATTCAGCTGCGCGGCCTGAGCCCCGATGACGTGCTGGTGCTGGTCAACGGCAAACGCCGTCATACTACGGCGAACATCATTCTGGATCAGGGACCGCAGCAAGGCGCCGCGCCGGTCGATCTCGATTTGATCCCGCTCAGCGCGATCGATCACATCGAGGTGCTGCAGGACGGCGCCGCCGCCCAGTACGGTAGCGATGCGATCGCGGGTGTCATCAACATCATCCTCAAGTCGCAAAACCACGGCGGCGACATCGAGGGGACGGCCGGCCAGTATTATCATGGTGACGGCTTCACGGGCGGCGGAGCGGGAAACCTCGGGACCTCGCTGGGCGAGGACGGGTTCCTCGACCTGAGCGTCGACTACCGTCACCACGACCACAGCATCCGCTCGGGTCCCGACAGCCGCACGGGCCTCGATGACAATCCGATCTTCGGCGATCCGGAGTCCACGCGGACCGCGGTCGGCTACAACGCCGGCAAATCCTTCGCCGACGGGGCCGTCGAGTTCTACAGCTTCGGCACCTATGCAAACCGCTACGCGGAGTCCTACGAGAACTATCGGCTCCCGAGCATCCTCCCGGAGGTATACCCGGACGGATTCGCGCCGCAAGAGACGATCGAGGAGAACGATTTCTCGACGACTTGGGGCATCAAGGGCACGCAGCTCCTCGGCTGGCACTGGGATTTGAGCTCGACCTACGGAGGCGACGACGATCGCTTCGGGCTGATCGATTCGGCCAATCCCGGCTGGTACGCGATCTACGGCAGCACCCCCACATCCTTTCACATCTCCACCAACAAGAACACGCAGTGGACCAACAACCTCGACTTTGTGCGCCCGTTCGACATCGGGCTCGCAACGCCGGTCAGCACCGCCTTCGGATTCGAGTATCGGCGGGAGACTTACACGCTGAGCTCGGGCGACCCGTCCTCGTACCTGTACGGCGGCTCGCAGTCCTACGTGGCGCTGGAGCCGGTGAGCGCTGGCGACCATCAGCGCAGCAACTACGCGGGCTACCTCGATTTCTCGGCGGATCCGGTCGCAAGCTGGCTCGTGGATCTCGCGGGCCGCTACGAGCATTACACGGACTTCGGCGACGCGACGAGCGGCAAGCTTTCCACGCGCTATGACTTCACGCCGAGGTTCGCGCTACGTGCGACGGTAAGCAACGGCTTCCGGGCGCCCTCGCTCGCTCAGGAGTACTTCTCGGACCTCAATGTCTCGCCGACCGGTGCGAGCGGCCAGCTCGCCGTCAACTCCCCGGCGGCTCTCGCGCTGGGTGCAGTGCCGTTGAAGGCGGAGAAGTCCACGAACTTCAGCGCCGGACTCGTCGCAGAGCCGCTCGATGGCCTGCATACGACCCTCGACGCTTATTACATCAAGATCAAGAACCGCATCATCGAGGGTGGAACCTACACCGGTGTCGCCGCCATCGATGCGCTCGAGACGCAAGGCGTCACCTTCCCCCCGGGGATCGATCCCGCCGACGTCTCGGCCTTCTATTTCTCGAACGGCGCCGACACGAAGACTTACGGAACCGATTTCACGGCGGACTACCGCAGCGACTTCGGCGGCGCGGGCACGATCGACTGGGACGCGGAGGCCAACTGGACCCACACGGAGGTGACGCGGGTGGGCCTCGACAACAACGGCAATCCGCTGCTCAACGCCCAGGGTATCGACTACCTCACCTCCGCGCAGCCCGAGAGCAAGATCATCGTCGGCGGGATCTGGAGCCGCGCCGGATGGACCGCGAGCTTGCACGAGATTCGCTACGGCAGGAGCGACTTTCTCGATACGTACTACGCCGGGCCCAACATCTTCTCGACCACCGTGTTCTACAACAGCGTCAACAACGCGCGCTACGTGACGAACCTCGAGGGAGGCTATCAGTGGTCGTCTGGATTGCAGTGGGTCATAGGCGTCGACAACCTCTTCAACAAGACGCCCGAGGTGCTGCCGCCAGCGAACCGATACATCGGCGCCGCCATTTACGATGGGAACACCGGTCTCGGCATCGACGGCGGCTACTACTACACGCGGATCACCTACAGCTTCTAAGAGGCGCCATGAAGCCGAGCATCAGGATTCTCGCCCCGCTGCTCGCGTCGCTGTCGCTGGCGGCAACGACGCGAGCCCTGGCCCACCACTCCTTCTCCGCGGAGTTCGACGGCGACAAGCCGGTACGTCTCATCGGCACCATCGCCAAGATCGAATGGACCAATCCGCACTCCTACTTCTATCTCGACGTGGTCAGCTCGACAGGAGTGGTCTCGACCTGGGCGTGCGAAAGCGGGAACCCCGGGGCGCTCTCGCGCCGGGGCTGGAAGCGGGGAGACATCAAGATCGGCGACAAGCTCATCGTCGATGGGTTCCTGGCGAAGGACGGCTCGCACATGATCGACGCGCGGCGCGTCACGCTGCCCGACGGCCGCCGGGTCTACGGCGGCTCGCCGGGGGACGGCGGTCCGGAAGACACTGTCGCCGCTCCACGGGCTGCAGCGCCGGCCCGCTGACCGCGGCGCTCCGCTTCCAGCTCCCGCATGGCGGCACCCGTTCTGCAGCAGCTGTGCGACTGGATCAACGACTCGCAGATCGGCACGCGGATCCGGGAATCCGACAATCTGTTCTCCGCGATCGAGACGGTGCACGTCCTCGGCATCACGCTGATGGCGGGCACCATCGCGCTCGCCGATCTGAGACTGCTCGGTCTCGCGCTGAAGGAAGTACCCGCCTCCGAGGTGGTGAACCCGCTCGTGAGGCTCACCTGGCTCGGCTTTGCGGTGATGCTTGCGAGCGGAGCGCTGCTCTTCTGGGCGGAAGCCGCGATGCTCTACGGCAACGCGGCCTTTCGCCTCAAGCTCCTGCTGCTCGCGCTGGCCGCGGCGAATGCCTGGATCTTCCACGCGACGACCTATCGCCGCGTCTCCCAATGGGAGACGGCGGCCCGAACGCCGCCCTGCGCACGGGCCGCCGCATTGTGTTCCCTCGCGCTGTGGAGCGCGGTCATCGTCTGCGGGCGCGCGATCGCCTATCAGCCCCATCACTGAGAGCCGAACCGGACGCCGGCGAATCGAGAGAGCGCAAATGTCCTTATTGGAAGCGTTCCGATGGGTCGAGCACACGCGCCTCAGCATCGCCATCCGGGCATCGACATGGGGCTTCGCCATCATCGAGATGATCCACCTGCTCGGGCTCGCGGTGCTGGGGGGCGCCATCCTGGTACTCGGCTTGCGCATGGCAGGCGTGATCCTGCAGCGCCAGCCGCTCGCGCGAGTGGCGCGGGGCGTTGCGCCGCTGCTGCTCGGCGGCTTGCTCACGATGGTGTGCTCCGGAGCGCTGCTGGTCGCCGACGGACCGCTGCGCTACTACGCCAACGCCGCCTTCCGCGCCAAGATGCTGCTGCTCGTCATCGCAGTGGCCTGCGGTATCGCGCTGTATCGGGCGGCCCGGCGAATCTCCGGGCGTGGCGAGCCTTCCCCTTGGCTGAGATGGGCTGCCGCCCTGTCGCTCGTCCTGTGGCTCGCCGTCGGACTCGCGGGAAGGGCCATCGGGGTGTTGTGAAAGATCGATCACCCACCAACGACCGAGAGAACCATGCCCAGCACGAAATCCGGTGAAAGCGCGAGGCTCCGCCGAGCCTCGAGTCTCCTCGCCCTTGCCTCAGCCGCGAGCCTAACTCTCGCGGCGGTCAACGCGCCGGCGCCGGCCACCGCCGCCACCGCCGCCGCTGCCGCCCCGGCCACTCCGTCCACGAGATCCGCGACTGTGCCGAACATCGAGGACTCCCCGGACGAGCGCTCGCTCCTGCTCGGCGAGGAGCCGTCCGGCCCGGCGAAGCGCGCGCCGCGCACCGCCGACGGACATCCCGACTTCAGCGGCTACTGGAAGGGGTCTCCGGCAACTCAACCCGTGGGCAACATCGGCAAGGACCTGCCGGGCTTCAAGCTGCCGCTCACGGCCGCCGGCCGGGCGGCACTCCACTACAACCTCACGCGCACCATCGACCCCGAGGCGCTCTGCAAGATCGGCGGCATGCCCCGCCACGCCGCGAGCGCGCTGCCCTTCGAGATCGTGCAGAACCGCGACCGGATCGTCTTCCTGTACCTGTACACCTACTTCCGCGAAGCATGGCTCGACCGGCATCGACACGATCCCGATCCCGACCCGAGCTACTTCGGCGACAAGACCGTCCGCTGGGTCGGCGATACGCTCGTGATCGACTCCGTCGGTTTCAAGGGCGCCGGGATGTGGATCGACGAGAACGCCAATCCCGAAAGCGACGCGATGCACACGGTCGAGCGCTGGACGCGGCCCGACTTCAACCATTTGCATCTCGACCTGACGGTCGACGATCCCAAATATTACACGCGGCCCTTCGAGTACTCGCGCACCTGGCTCCTCGGCAGGCCCGGAGAAGGGCTGAAGGAGTATTCCTGCGAGGAAAACAACGTCGACCGCCGCCACCTCGGGCCAGGCCCGGGGCCCATCCGCCGGGACGGGACTCGCGGCTACCTCGTGCCAGCGTTGCCGGCCAATCCGCCTTCCCCGGATTTCTACGAGCAGCACCGCGGCCGATGACGCGCCGCGATCGATACGCGCCCGTTATGACGACATGAACAAACGTCAGCTCCCGGATGGGCCGTGCGGGCAAATTGATATCGAATTGTCACCTCTTCGAAGCGCAAACTCGCGCCGCACTCGGTTATTTCCACGGCAAGCGCGCCACATGCGATTTTGCTCTAAGGTCAGTCCATTTTCTCATTCAAACATCCTTGTGTTTGCAAGGCGCACCCCTTACATTTTTTGCGATCCAGGACCGGATCGAGAGAGCTGACGAAGATCGATGAGCGTAAGGCATGTGCGCGTCGCGGCAGCTCTCGTTCTCGGCGGTTCCGCTCTCGGCTGCGTTGCGAGCCTCGCGTCGCAACACGGAAGCCATCGAGCGGATACGGTCGTTCAGGCGGATGCGGTCAGTCAGTCGGGCGCAGCCATCAGGACCACAAACTTACGAGTCTTGCCCAAGGACATCTCCGCGGCCGAGCTGGACGGCTTGATGCATCGGTACGACGAGGAGCTGGGCGTGTCGTGCGGCTACTGCCACGCGGAGAATCCGCAAAACGGAAAGATCAACTATGCCTCCGACGAGAACCCCCGCAAGGAGACCGCACGGCTCATGATCGCCATGCTCCGCGACATCAATACCAAGTACCTCGCCCAGCTCGGGGACCCGAGCTACCCGGTCGCCGTCACGTGCGGCAACTGCCACCAGGGACAGACGAATCCGCCGGATTTCGACTCCTCCGCAGCGGCCGCCGTGAGCGAGCGATGACCTCCATCTTCAGCCTCATGAGACTCATGCGCATGGCATCCCGGCTGCGCGCCCAGGCTCCGCGCCGAAAGCCCCTCGCGCTCGTGCTCCTGTTCGGGACCGCGCTCTGCGGAGTGAGCCTGGCGCAGGCGCCGTTTCAGACTGTGCAGTGGTCCGCGTCGGTCATCTCGGGAGCCACTGCGAAGCGTGGGGGCATCGTGACGGTGGAGCTTTCCGCCGCAGTGCTCGATGGCTGGCACGTCTATGCACTGACGCAGCCGCCCGGCGGCCCGACGGCGCTCCGGGTGACGCTCGACGACAATCCGGTGGCGAGGACCGCAGGCGCTCCCTCGGGCGCGGCGCCCGAGAAGAAGTACGACCCGAGTTTCGATCTCGACACGTATTTCTACAGCCACTCCTTCACTCTGCATCTGCCGGTGCGGTTGAAGCCGCATGCCGACAGCGGTTGGCAGCAGATCCCGCTGAGCGTGCGCTTCCAGACATGCAATGGCCGGGAATGTCAGCCGCCAACGACGGTTCATCTCGCGGCACCGATCGAGGTAGCTCCCCGTGCGTAGCATGGTGAGAAATCCTCGCGTGCCGGCGTTGAGCGCAACGCTCGTCGCAGCTGCGCTCGTGGGGCTGCCGCTCGGCGCGCATGCGCAGATCGCGGTGCAGAACCAGGGATACATCCCCTTCAGCGATGCGCCGATCGATTACCGCTCGAACGATCTTCACGATCCCGTGGCGAAGCTGCAGCGGCAGATCGAGGCGGGAAAGGCGACGCTCGTATACGAGCCGCAATTCGGCTACCTGCGATCCGTGCTGAAGCTGCTCGACGTGCCTGCGGACTCGCAGACACTCGTCTTCTCGAAGACGAGTTTCCAATACCCCAAGATCTCCCCCGATCATCCGCGGGCCCTTTATTTCAACGACGATGTCTACGTCGGGAAGGTCCACGACGGTAAGGCGCTGGAGATCGTCTCCTTCGACCCCACGCAGGGAGCGATTTTCTATCTGCTCGATGAGCGCAAGCTCGCGCGGCCCGCCTTCCAGCGGGCGGAGCTCGATTGCACGCAGTGCCACATCGCCGCCGGAACGCGCGGGATCCCCGGCGTGCTTTTGCAATCGGTCTACGCAGATAACACGGGAACGCTCGTTCCCGGCACCCGAACGTTCATCACCGACCAGCACAGCCCGTTCACTCAGCGGTGGGGCGGGTGGTACGTCACGGGTTATGAGGGCGGCGAGCCGCACATGGGCAACGCCGTCGTGAGCAACGTGGCCGCGGTGAGCAACGTGCAGGCGGGCAGCTCCCCCGCGCTCTCCCCTCTCGTCCACCGGTATGACCCTTCGGCTTACCTCTTCCCGGGAAGCGATGTCGTTGCCCTGCTCGTGCTGGCGCACCAGACGCAGATGCACAATCTCATCACGCTGACGAACTACGAGACGAGGCTGGCGCTCTACTCGTACGGTCAGACGCGGGATGCGAAGTCCCCGGGCGACGCGCCCCTGCCCGAGAGCGTGCGGCAGAGATTCGAGCGTCCCGCGGAACAGCTGTTGCGCTACATGCTGTTTGCGAACGAGGCTCCTTTCCCGAGCGCCGACAAAGCGCCGATCGCCCGCTCGTCCGACTTCGTGCGGGAGTTCGAGGCGCGCGGCATCCGCGATTCCGCGGGCCGCTCGCTGCGCGACTTCGATCTCACGACGAGGCTGTTCCGCTATCCGTGCAGCTATCTCGTCTATTCCGATGCCTTCGATGCGATACCCGATCCGGCGAGGAGCTATATCTACCATCGCCTGCTCGAGATTCTGACCGGGCGGGACCAGAGCCCCGATTTTGCGAGTCTGTCCGGCGAGGACCGGCGGGCGATCCTCGAGATCCTGCTCGCGACCAAGCCTCGCCTTCCGCGGGAGTGGCGGGAGTACGCCAACTCGAATCACCTGCGACTCGCAGACGAGCGCTCTCCGCCGAATTCGCAAGAGCAAACGCACGATCAATGAACCCAGAAGCAGCCATGAGAGGAATCCGGAAATGACTACCTTTCTCAGGAACGCGAGCCTCGCCCTTATTGTGTCCAGCATCGGCGCCTCGTTCGCCCCGGCTCACGCGGGCGCCGCGCCGGATTCGGTCGACGGCCGCTGGAGCGCACGCCTCACTCATGGCGATCTGGTGATTCCCTTCCGGCTCGACATCTCCGGCTCGGGGCCGACACTCAAGGGCACCCTGTATGACGGCTTTCAGCCGTACGACGGAACGACGAGCGCCACGTTCCAAAGCGGTCGGCTCGTTCTCAACATAGAGCACTACCTCACGACCATCACCGCGACGCTGCAGGACGGGCGTCTCGTCGGAAACGTCGTGACGCTCGGGAGAGGACAAAGCAGTCAATACGGCTTCGAGGCGACTCGCTATGTTCCGCCGCCTGCCGGTCCGACGGATCCGCCCTCGATCGCCGGCTCCTGGATCATTCCGCTCACCACGCCCTCTTCGAAAGACGAGAAGGCGTTCCGGTTCATCGTGTGGCAGAGGGGAGCGGAGGTCGCGGCGTCGATCCTGCGTGTCGACGGGGATACCGGGGCGTACAGCGGCACGTACCAGGACGGCAAATGGGTATTGAGCCACTTCGACGGCTCCCGCCCGGGCGTCATCGTCGTCTCCCTCAGGCCGGACGGCGCGCTCGAGATCCGCCAGCGCGATGAGCGCACGGAGAAGGCCGCGCAGGAAGCGACGAACAATCCCTACAGCGATGCGGCATCCGACGGCCGCTATGTGCCCGTGTTCGTCGCGTATCGTCCCGCGGTCGAGCAGGCCAAAGGGCTGCCGCAGCCCGACGACTACGATACCCACACCACGGTGAAAGACCCCAACCAGAAGTTCACCTTCAACTTCCGGGACGCCGCGACCGGCAAGCTGCTATCGAACGACGATCCTCGCTTCAAGGGCAAGGTGGTGCTCGCGATCGTCACCGGCACGTGGTGCCCGAACTGCCACGATGAGGCGCAGTACCTGGTTCAGCTGGACAAGAAGTACCGCAAGAAGGGGCTCGCAATCGTCGCTCTCGACTTCGAGGAGGCCGAGCAGCAGGGCAGCCTCGAGCGCTTGCATGCGTTCGTGAAGAAATACGGCGTGAAGTACACCTATCTCGTCGCGGGCGCGCCCTCGGAGATGTGGGTAAAGGTTCCGCAGCTCGTCAATCTCAACACCTGGCCGACCACCGTCTTCATCGGACGCGACGGCCTGGTGAAGGGTGTCCACGCGGGATTCGCCTCGCCGGCGAGCGGCGAATTCAACGCCCAGTTGAAGAAGGAATTCACGGCGAAGATCGAGCAGCTGCTCGCGGAAAAACCGGAAACGCAGATCGCGCTGTCGGCAGACCACCCCGCCAAGCAGGGAGTGGAACCCAAGGCGCTCTGAGCGTCGCGGCCCAGCATTCGAGCCTGCCGGACAAAACAGGCCGGGGAGATCATTCCATGTCATCGACACCTTCATCGGTCGCGCCGATTCAACAATCGCCGGCCTGGCGGTCCCTGTTCGACAAAGAGGACTCGTGGGCGATCTGGATCGGCCTCGGCCTGCTGGCCGCGGCCGTGATTCTCTTCGCCTCCGGCTCGAGCATCGGCTGGGTCGCCGTCACGCCGGCGAAGTGGCACGCGCTCCCGCAGCTCGGGCATCAGTTCTCGTCGAACGCCGGCCGTTACCTCGCGCAGTTCGTGCTCTGGGCGGCGATCCTGGGCGGAGCCGGCACCGCGTTGCGGATCCCGTTGAGCCAGTTCCTGCCGTCCTTCCTGTTCATCTACGTCGGCTCGACTCTGATCTTCGCGCTGGGGCAGTGGGACAAGGCGGATTACTACAATCTGGAGCCGCCGCTCGTCGCGCTCGCGCTCGGGCTCGTGATCGCAAACGCCACCCGGCTCCCGAACTGGCTGCAATCGGGCTTCCGTGTCGAGTTCTACATCAAGGTCGGCATCGTCCTGCTCGGCGCGACGCTGCCGTTCACACTGATCCTGTGGGCGGGTCCGGTGGCGGTCGTGCAGGCGGCGATCGTCTCCCTCGCGACGTTCGGCACGATCTTCTTCGTGGGCAAGCGTCTCGGCCTCGACCGCCGGCTCGCGGCGACACTCGGGGCCGGCGGCGCGATCTGCGGCGTCTCCGGCTCGATCGCCGTCGCGGGCGCGGTCGGAGCCAAGAAGGAGCACGCACCGATCGCCATCACGCTCGTGATCTTGTGGGCGATCGTCTTCATCTTCGCTCTGCCGTTGATTTCAAGGGCACTCGCTCTGCCGACCGGTATCGCCGGCGCCTGGATCGGAACGTCGGAGTTCGCCGATGCCGCAGGCCTCGCCGCTGCCCAGACGTACGGCGGTTACGCCGGCCACATCTCCGGCATCGCGGGACACGCCGACGCCGCAATCGACGCCTACACGCTCATGAAGGTCATCGGGCGCGACATCTGGATCGGCATCTGGGCGCTGATCCTTTCGGTCGTCGCGACGACTCGCTGGGAGGTCACGGGAGTCGAAGGCCGGGCCGGTGCGAGCGAGGTCTGGCGCCGCTTCCCGAAGTTCGTGATCGGCTTCCTCATCGCCTCGCTCGTCGTCACCGCGATCGCGCACGGCTACGACTACGCCGAGTATCAGAAGAGCCTCGTGCCGCATTTGGTTGGACCGGTGAAGAATCTTCGCACCTGGGCGTTCATCTTTTGCTTCTTGAGCATCGGCCTGACCACTCGCTTCGCCGATCTCGCCAAGGCCGGCGCGAAGCCGTTCT
>JASHTA010000393.1 GCA_030040795.1 Gammaproteobacteria bacterium
CTGCTCGGAGAGCTGATCATCTTCACTCACGCGCGCGAGCTCAGGGATTATCAGATCGATAAGGTCGTCGAGTTCCGCCCGCCGGATGAGGAAGAGGCGCCGGTTGAGCGCGCGGCGCGCGCGGAGCGCGAAGCACGGGCCGAGCGAGAGGCGCCGGTTGTGAATGAAGCCCCCTCCGAGCAGCTGCAATGACCGACTGCGAGCAGCCGCCATGAGCGAACAGGCGCCGTCGGTCCTCTTTCTGCTGAGCTCGCTCGCGACGGGTGGCTCGGAGCTGAAGACGGTGCGGCTCGCCAATGCGCTCGCGAGCCGCGGCCTTCCCGTCATGCTCGCTTGCCTCGGTCCTCCCTTCACGCTGCGCGGCGAGATCGATGCCCAGGTGCCATTCGTCGATCTGCGGCGGCGAGGCAAATTCTCGATCCGCTCGCTGCGCCTGCTCGCGCACGTCGTCCGGGAGCGGCAGGTCCGCACGATCGTCGCCGTCAATCCCTATCCGGCGCTGTACGGGCGGCTCGTGCGAATCCTGTTGCGCGGGCCGAAGCCCCGGCTCATCGCGACCGTAAATACGACCGATCCCGGCAGCGGCAAGCTCGCGCTGCAGATGCCTCTCTACCGGCGCATCTTGCGCAGCGCGGATCTCGTCATCCTCGGTGCAGAAGCCCAGCGTCGGTTGTGGTCCCGGCAATATGGCGTGGGGACCGACGACCGCCGCACGCGCGTGATCTATAACGGCGTCGATACCGAGCAGTTCGCGGTTGATATCGAACGGTTCGCGGTCGATACCCGGCGGTTCGCCGTCGTCGACGGCGGATCGGCGCGATCCCGGGTCCGGGCCGAGGACCGCAATCCGCGCCGCTTCGTCATCGGCACCGTCGGACAGATGCGCCCGGAGAAAGCCCATCTCGACCTTGTCCGTGCAACGGCCATCCTGCGCTCGCGAGGAGTCGACGTGCAGGCGCTGCTCGTGGGGGATGGCTCGGAGCGCGCGCGTATCGAGGAGGAGATCTCCGCACTCGGAATGCGCCCGCATATTGTGCTGACTGGTGAGCAACGCGATGTCCGCCCGTCTCTAGCCCTGATGGATGTGTTCGTTCTGCCCTCGACGGCGGTCGAGACATTCTCCAACGCCGCTCTGGAAGCTCTGTCGTGCGGGATTCCCATCGTCGCATCGGACATCGGCGGCATCCGTGAGCTGCTTGCGTACGGCGGCGGGGTCACGTATCCGCCGGGCGATGTGGCACGCCTCTGCGAGTGTCTGGATCTCCTGTTGCGCGATCACCGGTACAGAGCACAGCTCGCCGCCGAGGCGCGCCTCGCCGTGGAGGAGCACTTCAGCTGGAGCCGCATGGTGCAGGACTTCGTGACGGTGCTTGCGCCAGGCATGAACGTTGCGGAGAGTCCGCGATGGCATCATCGGATCAGCCCCCAAGCCTCTGCATCGTGAGCCCGATGGCGCTGCCCCTTCTTGCGGAGGAATACGGTCATCGGGGAGCCGGCGGAGGGGAGCTGCAGGCGGCCTCGCTCGCCAAGGCGTTGGCTCGGAGGGGGTTCCGCGTGTCGATGGTCGTGAACGACTACGGACAGCGCGACGGCACACGGTGGCACGGCGTCACGACCTTCAAAGCCTACCGGCCGGATGCCGGGATCCCTGTCCTTCGCTTCGCGCATCCCCGCTGGACATCGACCTGGGCCGCCATGCACCGGGCCAATGCCGACATCTACTACATCAACTGTCACGGCATGCAGGTCGGCCAGGTGGCGCTCTTTGCCAAGACACGGCGCCGCAAGAGCGTGTACCGCGTCACGAGCGATGCCGACTGCGCGCCCGATACGCTCATCATGCGGTACTGGCGCGATCGGAAACTATTCTCCTACGGGCTTCGGCGCGTCGATCTCGTGCTCGCGCAGACGGCCGAGCAACAGGCGGCTCTGCGCCGCAACTTCGGCCGGGAGAGCCTCCTCACCGACTCGTTCGTCGAGCCGCATGGAAGCCCGCGCCCAATGGCGGAGCGCGACATCGACGTTCTGTGGGTCGGCAACTTTCGCACGCTGAAACGTCCCGAGCTGCTCCTCGAGCTCGCGAGGCGCCTGCCGCAGCTTCGATTCCACCTGATCGGCGGTCCGGCACAGGAGTCCGTCCGCCTGTACGAGGCGGCGCGAAGCGCAGCGGGAGCGCTGCCCAACGTTCGCTTCCACGGCCTCGTGCCCTATCACGCGGTCGGCAAGTTCTATGCGCGCGCGCGCGCGCTCGTCAGCACCTCGGCCATCGAAGGCATGCCGAACACGTATCTGCAAGCCTGGGCGTCCGGCACACCCGTTGTCGCCTTTCTCGACCCCGACCGATCCATCGCGAGCCGCGGGCTGGGGCGTGCCGTCTCGTCGCTCGAGGAAATGCACTCCGCTATCGTCTCTCTGTGCGCCGATCGGGAGGCCTGGGGCGCGGCGAGCGCCCGCTGCTTCGAATTTGCGCGGAGCCGCCACGACGAGTCGAGGGTGATCAAGACCTATGTGGATGCGCTGCTCGCGCTGCACGTCGGAGCGGACGCAAGCCAGGCGGGCCGTGCCAGCGCTCCGGGTGTCCCGTGAACATCAGTATCTTCGGCCTCGGCTATGTCGGCGCCGTGTCCGCGGCCTGCTTTGCCGATCTCGGCCACACGGTCGTCGGGGTCGACCCGAATCGGACCAAGGTGGATCTCATCAATGCCGGCCGGGCGCCGGTCATCGAGGCGCAGCTCGGCGAGCTCACGCTCCGCGCCGTCCAGGCCAAACGTCTGCGGGCGACGCCCGATGCGGAAACGGCCGTGAAGGGCACGCAGGTCACGTTCATCTGCGTCGCGACGCCGAGCCAGGCCAACGGCAGTCTCGATCTGCGCTACCTGGAGAAGGTCTGCGCCGAGATCGGTACGGCGCTCGCGAGCAAGCCCGATTTTCATGTCGTCGTGATCCGCTCGACCGTTCTGCCGGGCACCGTGCGTCAAACGGTCATCCCCATCCTGGAGCGCGCGAGCGGCAAGCGGGCCGGAGCCGGCTTCGGCGTATGCAACAACCCCGAATTCCTCCGCGAGGGCACCGCCGTATCCGATTTCTTGAGCCCCGCGAAGACGGTGATCGGCTCGACGGACGCCTACTCCGGCAATCTCGTGCAAAGCCTGTACGACGGGCTGCCTGGGCCCGTCTCCCGCTGCGCGATCGAGGTCGGGGAAATGATCAAGTACGCGGACAATGCGTGGCACGCCACCAAGGTGACCTTCGCCAACGAGATCGGGAAGATCTGCAAGAGTCTCGCCATCGACAGCCACGAGGTGATGGATCTTTTCTGCCAGGACACCAAGCTCAACCTCTCCGGCAGCTATTTGAAGCCCGGCTTCGCGTTCGGCGGCTCGTGTCTGCCGAAGGATCTGCGGGCGCTCACGTATCGCGCGCGCAGCTGTGACGTTCCCACGCCGCTCCTGAGCTCCGTCATCACCTCAAACCGGGAGCACATCGAGCACGGCCTCTCGCTGATCCTTGCGGCGCGGAGCAAGTCCGTCGGCGTTCTGGGGTTCAGTTTCAAAGCCGGCACCGACGATCTGCGCGAGAGCCCGCTCGTCGAGGTCATCGAGCGATTGATCGGCAAGGGCTACGACCTGCGCCTCTACGACCGCAACGTCCACCTCGCCAAGCTCACCGGCGCAAACCGCGAGTACATCCTCAAGGCGATTCCCCACATCGAGCGGCTGATGGTCTCCACGCTCGATGAGGCGATCGACCGCAGCGACGTCATCGTGATCGGCAACCGCGCTCCCGAATTCGCAGAGGTGGCGGCCCGGTTGCGCAAGCATCAGCTCGTGATCGATTTTGTGCGGATCGCGGAGATCGAGCGCCAGCATGAGAACTACAGTGGCATCTGCTGGTAGAGCGCCGAGCCCCAGGCGCGATGCGCGGCGTGATGCGCGGCGCGACGCCGGCCGCAAGGTGCTGATCATCGTGCAGAACCTGCCCGTGCCATTCGATCGCCGGGTATGGCAGGAGGCGACGGAGCTCGCCGCGAACGGCTACCGGGTGTCGGTCATCTGTCCCGTGGGCCGAGGCTGCGAGGCGCGCTACGAATGCTTGAGCGGAGTGCATATCTACCGTCATCCGCTGCCGGTCGAGGCGCGGGGCGCCTGGGGCTATCTCATCGAGTACTCGACCTCCCTCTTCTGGCAGCTCGTGCTTGCGCTGCGGGTCTTGCGAAAGCACGGCTTCGATGTGATCCAGGCGTGCAATCCCCCGGATGACATCTTCCTCATCGCCGCTCTCTTCAAGCTCTTCGGCCGCAAGCGCTTCCTCTTCGATCACCACGATCTGAACCCCGAGCTCTACGAGGCCAAGTTCGGCCGCCGCGGCCTCCTCCACCGGCTCCTCCTGCTGTGCGAGCGGCTGACGTTCAGCCTCGCGGACGTGTCGATCGCGACGAACGAGAGTTACGCGAAGATCGCGATCCTGCGCGGCAGGATGCGCCCCGACCGGGTCTTCGTCGTTCGCTCCGGGCCGAACCTCGAGCGGCTGAGGATCGTGGATCCGGCGCCTCGGTGGAAGAAGGGCCGGCGGTTCCTCGTCGGCTATGTCGGCGTCATCGGCAATCAGGAGGGCATCCAGTACCTCATCGCCGCCGCGCATCACATCGTGCATCTGCTCAAGCGGGATGACGTGCAGTTCGTTCTAGCGGGCGGCGGCCCGGCGCTCGAGGAGATGAAGCGCCTCGCGGCGGAAAGAAACGTGGCCTCCCACATGGACTTTCTGGGACGGGTGCCCGACGAAGTGCTGCTCGAGATGCTGAATACCGCAGATGTCTGCGTCAACCCGGACGAAGCGAACGCGATGAACGATCAATCGACCATGAACAAGATCATGGAGTACATGGCGCTCGGGCGACCCATCGTGCAGTTCGATCTGACCGAGGGCCGGTTCTCGGCCGGCGAGGCGTCACTCTACGCCCGGCCGAACGATGCGGTCGATCTTGCCGAAAACATCGTCACGCTTCTCGAGGACGCAGAGCTGCGGGCGGCCATGGGACGCTTCGGGCGCCGGCGCATCGAGTCTCGGCTCGCGTGGGGCTATGAGGCGCCCAAGCTCCTCGCGGCGTACGACGCGGTATTCGGGATGCAGGGTGATCCGTCGGCGGTCGGTGCGTCGGGCAGCGGCGTTTCCGCCCGCACGGTGCAAGCGCCGGCGCGCCGTTGGGTAACGCGCCGTTGGGCAGCGCGCCGCTGGGCAGCACGCAGAGACTCCGCTCGAACCTGAGGACGCCGATGGCGAACCGACCCGAAGCCCTCCCGCGCAGACGGCCGGCAGCGCTTCGCTCGCGCGACCGGGCCGCCCGCGACGCGTGGGGCATCGGCGTCCCCGCACCGACGGCGCACGAGCTCTACTTCGGCCCTCTGAGCCGCAACGCCGCGCTGCTCCCACGGTATGAGGAGGCCTTTTTCAACGAGATCTGGGTCCGGCACGGCACGAGCAAGACCACGTATCGCCATCGGCTCGACGATCTCAACCCGCTCATCGAGCCGCTGCTGCCGCCTGACCGGCCGCTCGACCTCCTCGATGTCGCCGTCTCCTCGGGAGTCAGCACGGTTGAATGGATCCAGTCCCTCACCCGAGCCGGGATTCCTCATCGCATGGTCGCGGGGGATGCCGTCATCGACGCGTATCTGCTCTCCTTCGGCAAACGGGTGCGCGCGTTGGCGGACAGGACCGGCTTCCTGATGCAGCTCGATCTCGCTGGACGCGCCGTTTCCACCCGTCCACCTCGCAGTCTCGGTCGGTTTCGCTTTCTACCCGCCATCTGGATCGTGCGCGCCGTCGTGCGCCTCTTCGGTCCGGCGCTCGCGGAGCGCTCCGCGAGTGCGCCGGTTCGCCGCTGGGGCATCACCTGCCGCCCGCTTCAGCTCGTCACCCGATCACTCACCGAGCAGCCCGGCGCGCAGGTCATCGAGGACGACATCCTGCGCGAGAACGGTTCCGGCAGGCGATTCCATGTCGTACGCGCCGCGAACATCCTCAACCGCGGATACTTCGACGCGCAGACACTGAAGCAGATGCTGCGGAACCTGCGCGGACGCTTGCACCCGTACGGCCTGCTCATCGTGTGCAGAAGCCTACCCGGGGGACGCAACGATGCGACGATATTCCGTCTCGGCGAGCGTGGCACTTTCTCGGCCACCGCACGACTGAACGAGGGATCGGAAATCGAAGATCTCGTCCTGTCGCTGGATAGGCTCCCATGACGGGGCCCGAGTCAACCAGCGCTGAGGTTCGTTGGCGACTTCGGCTGCGTGACGGGCGTCTGTCGCAGCAGGATGAGCCCGTCGCGATCGGCCAGTGTCGCCGTGGTGACCGTCGAGCCGTTGTTGATCGAGGGCACCTGGGTACCGTTCAGTTTTACAAACGACGTCTCGAGCTTCACGGTTTGAGCACCGTTGCCTTTCGGGTTGACCAAGGCGATGCCGTTCTGAAAGTCGCGCCGGTACACGCCGCTCTGCCACGCGGCCGTGGGAGGCGACGTGACCGACTGGCCGAGGCTCGCGTTGAACTCATCGAACCAGTTGACCGTATCGTAGGAAGGGCTCGTGTAGTAGTAGTAGCCGTTGTCCATCAGGCACGAAGCGAGTCCGTAGCGCATGCCCTGGTAATCCGTGGAGTTGCCGTTGCCGTCCTGGGCGAAGATGGCGAGCTTCGGACCACCGAGCGTCGCCATGACCTGGCGATAGTACGAGATCATCGCCTGCCATCCACCGTAGGACTCGATCGAATACGTCTGGCCGATGATCGATTCGATGGCGCCGCCGTCGAGAATCCCCTCGTATTCCGTCAAGACCGCCTGCGGCATTCCCCAAGTCGCGACGTTGCCGATCTGCAGCTTCCCAGGCATCGCCTGACGCACGTCCTGGACGTACCGCGCGTAGCCCTGCCGGCACCACGTTCCCGCCAGCGTGCTCGTGATGGCCGCGGTAACGCCGCTCAGGCTCCAGTCACCGGCGACCGTGGGCTGCCAGTTGAAGTTATCCATGTAGAACCCATCGGCCGCCGAATTCGGTCCGTAGATGTTTTGCACGAACCATTGCGACATCCAGTCGACGGAATTCAAGCCGGAGGAGTCTTTGGCGGTGAAGAGCGTATTGTTGATCTCCTGGCCATACGAGCCCGCGGAGACCGGTGTGCCGCTCTGGCCCACGGGATAGAGCCACCAGTTCATGTCGTTGATCTTCGAGATGAAGGCGCTGTAGGCCTCATCGTTGGTCTCCATCTCGTTGTTCTTCACATACAGCAAGATGCTCGTGTTCGGGTTGAGGGCCTTGATCGCCTGGATGCAGACGTTCATCGACTCGCCACCCGGGGCAAGGCTCGGATAATAGGTGAGAACGGAGAAGTTGAGCTTCGCGATGCTCGCCTGATACGTCGGATCGTTGTAGTTGAAAGCGCCGCCGATGATATAGGCGGCGAGCCGCGGAAATGGCGGTGCGTAAGCGGAGCTCAACGCCGATGCCGCCGCCGATGCTGCTGCCGACGTGGACGCGGACTGAGCCATGCCTGTGGCAGGCGCTACCGCGAGCGCGGCCGTCGCCGCGAGAAATTCTCTTCGATCCATCGATCAACCCCCGATGCAATGTCTACAAACCCGCCGTTTCAATCCAATGATCCCTCATCGTGTTCCCTCATTGCGCTCCGTCGTCGAGGGGCCGCGGCATGCGAGTCCGCAGCATGAATATTATTCCCTGTTCACGCCTTCGCTCGTCAAGCCGAGTTACGTCTGCAATCCACGACAAGCGCTCCGATGTCTGCGATCACAGACGGCCAAGCTGAGTTTCAAATGAGCGCCCGCCTGCCACGCGTCTTGCTGCTCGGTCCCGCGCGTAACGCGGTCAGCGGAGTCTCGACCCATCTGAATCAATTGTTTGGATCCACGCTGCCGGTGAGTTTCGAGCTTGGCCATTTCCGCGTGGGCAGCGAAGGGCGTAAAGAGGGCAAGTGGGCCGCGCTGCTCCGTGCGCTCGCAAGTCCGATCGCGTTCGCAGCCTATGTGGCGAGCCGCAGACCGCGCATCGTGCACCTGAACACCTCGATCGTGCCCAAGGCCTTCTGGCGCGACCTTGCCTACTTCATGATCGCCAAGGCGCTGCGGCGCCGCGTGATCTATCAAGTGCACGGCGGCGCGCTCCCTGCGGATTTCTTCGCAGGCCGCCGGATGTTGAGCGCGCTGTTGCGCCGGGTGCTCTCGAGCGCGGACGTGGTGGTTCTGCTGTCCAGGCGGGAGCTCGAGGCCTATCGAGAGTTCGCTCCCTCCGCTCGATTGACGCTCATCGCGAACGCCGTCGATATTCCCAAGGCCGATCTGAGCGCCGGCCGGTATGCGCCCGATCGTCCGCTCGAGGTCGTCTATCTCGGACGCCTCGCCACGGACAAGGGCGTCTACGATGTCGTCGAAGCGCTTCGCGTGCTGCGCCATCGTGGGATCGACGCGAATCTGCGCATCGCAGGTCACGGGCCGGCAGAGCCGCGGCTACGCGAGAGGATTGCCGCTTACGGCCTCGAGGTCCACGCACAGCTGCTCGGTACGGTCGTCGGGCCTGAGAAGCAGCGTTTGTGGCAGGCGGCGCACGTGTTCGCCTTCCCGACCGTTCGGGAGGGATTGCCTTA
>JASHTA010000394.1 GCA_030040795.1 Gammaproteobacteria bacterium
CCGTCCCCGTCGAGCTGGGCCACCACGCCACCGTACACCGGGTCGCAGATGAAGTTCGAAGGCTGGTAGCCGAAGGCTGCCATGTCGCAGTAGACGTTGGTCGCGACGAAGCGGTTGAGCCAGGTGTGCCCCTCGAAGGCGACCCCGAGCAGCTCGCGAACGGCGCTGCGGGCACCGTCGGTGCCGATGAGCCATCCAGCCGTCACCGTCCGCAGCCCTTGGGGTGTCGCGAGCTCGGCTTGAACGCCGGCCGCCGTTTGGCTCAGCCCGACGAGCTTGTGGTTGAAGCGCACGCGCGCGCCGCGCCGCTCGGCATGCACGAGCGCCGCGCGCGCCACCACGTCCTGTCCGACATGAAGCTGGTAATCGAAGGTGATCCCCGACAGACACTGCATCGAGAGCACGGGGTGGAAATCGAATTCCGGCGCATGAAAGCCGAAGGTACGCACCTTGAGGCTTCGAGCCTCGAGGTCCTCGAGCAGGCCGAGCGCTTCGAGCACCACGAGGGTTGTCGGAAAGTAGACGGCCGCGCGCGGCGAATCGTTGAGGTCTGCCTCCGCCTCCACGACGAGTACATCGATGCCCGCCTGCGTGAGCGCCAGAGCGGTCAGCAGGCCGACCGGTCCCGCGCCGACGATCAGCACCTCGGCCGATTCGCTGTCAGTCATAGACTACGAAGAAGCGTGCCACCAGCAATGGCGCCTGCGGATAGTATGCCGCCGACAGGGTGCTCAGCGACAGCGGCCCTGGGGCCTGTCCCACGGCGGCGAGCACGCTGACCGACACCCGGGAGGGGGTGTCAGCGCGCCCGTCGAGGTTTAATGCGGGCTCTCTTTGCTCACCAGAAACCTGACGATGCTGATGACATCCTCCGTGGTGTTCAGCGTGTCCAGCTCGATCCGATACTTGCCGTTCACAAGGAGGCAGGGTGTGCCGGGAGCCTGCATGGCGAGGATCTGCGCATCCGCAGCCCGCATCTCGACTTCCACGCCGAACGAACGGGCAGCTCTGAGGAAGTCTTCCGGCTTGACGCCCGTGATGCGCCCGTAGCATTTGGCGGCATCTTCGAGCGTAGGCAGGCGGGATTTCAGCCTGCGCGTAATGGGATCGACGACGGCGAGCTCGCCGGTCTTCCACACTGCATCGAATATCGCTTGATGCGCCTGCCTTGCGACACCCAGCGCTTGGGCCGCGAAGAAGGCGCGCTGAAACATCGGCATATCCTCGGCAGGGCTGAATGACGCGGGAAGGAATGCCATCTGCGCGTTGGCCGGAAGACTCGCTTGCAGTCTCTCGATCACCGGCTGAAAGGCGTTGCAGGCGGGACAGCCGTATGAGAACACCTCCAGCACCTCTATCTTCCCCGCCGCGACGTGTGTCCGCTCAACCGGATTGAGGAGAACATAGTTCCTTCCCTCGATCCATGTCCCTGGGCCCGCATGCGCTTCAACCGTACACACGCACGCCACCAGGGCGATACTCGTCAAGAACATACGTTTCATCTCACCCTCCGCTAGCGCATATTGACATTGGCGTCTACAGGTGTAGTCTCCCCTCCAGTCTACACTCGTAGACGACGGCGGCAAGGGGAATCGACCGTGAGAGCCGTTTCGATCAGCGACGCTGAGTCCCGCGTCCTTGCGGTGCTCTGGCGCGATGGGCCCTCCACGAGCGAGCGGGTGATCGCTGCGCTTGCCGAGGAGAGCTGGGAGGTCTCGACGATCAAGACGCTGTTGGCACGACTGGTGAGAAAGCGTGCCATCCGCGCCAGGAAGGAGGGCCGGCGCTTCGTCTATTCGGCGGTGCTCACTCGCGAGCAGTGGATCACGTCCGAGAGTGAAGGGCTGCTCGGCCGCCTATTCGGTGGGCGTGTGGCGCCTCTCGTCCAGCACTTCAGCCAGCATCGAAGACTGTCGAAGGCGGATATCGCAGAGCTCAAACGCTTGATCGAGGAGCTGGACGATGGCGAATGACATGCTGGCCATTCTCGTCAGGCTATCGGTCGTCGGGTT
Organism: Gammaproteobacteria bacterium; assembly: GCA_030040795.1. Classification (GTDB taxonomy): domain Bacteria; phylum Pseudomonadota; class Gammaproteobacteria; order Steroidobacterales; family Steroidobacteraceae; genus JASHUC01. The sequence continues at coordinate 2,013 of JASHTA010000394.1, forward strand.
GGCGGGGATGCTCCTCGTTGCCTTGCTGCGGGCGCCGGTCCGCCGCGCGGCAGGCGCCGAGGCGGCTTACTGGCTTTGGCTCCTGGTTCCCGCCAGTCTCGTTGCCGTGCTTCTGCCCAGCGCCCCGAGCTGTCTCTGCGGCCCCGAGAGCCTGGTCAGCCCACTGCTGGTTCGCGGCATTGGAGCGCCCTTCGACCTCATTGGAGCGCCCCTGGACCTCGCTCCGCAGGTCGGGCTCAGCCACCGTGGGCAGACCGTCACGCTCATCTGGGTCGTCGGCGCCACGGCAGCGCTCGCCTATTTCGTCTATTGCCAATGGGCCCTGAAGAGGTCGCTCGGCCGTCTCGAGCGCCGTTCCGACGGCGCGTACTCGAGCGCGACGGCCAAACAGCCCATGCTGGTCGGAGCGTGGCATCCCCGTATCGTGTTGCCGGGCGATTTCGAGACACGCTACTCGCAGAGTGAGCGCTCAGCCATCTTGGCGCACGAACGCTTGCACGTTGAGCGCCGCGATGCGCTCATGAACTGCATCGCGCTCGCGCTCGTCTGCCTGTTCTGGTTCAATCCTGTCGCTTATTGGGCCTGGAGCCGGTTCCGATTCGATCAGGAAGTCGCCTGCGACGCAGTCGTACTGCGGAAAGTGAAGGTTCCGCGGCGGCGTTACGCACACGCGCTGGCGAAAACCCTGCTGACGGCACGCACTTCGGTCTCCTTTGGGTGGCGGCGCCGCCACCCCTTGATCGAGCGCATTGCAATCCTCAGACGCGCGACACCCAGTCCCACGCGGCGCTTCCTCGGCTATGCGCTCGCGCTCGTGCTGATGCTTTCGGGAACATACGTAGTCTGGGCCGCTCAACCCGCCGCGGCTCCTCCGAGCATTTCGTCCGCGGTCCCCGCGCAGAAAGTGCAATCATCGGCACCGAACGTCCCTTCAAACTCAATTCGGGTTTATGGACAAGGGATGACGGTCGAGTACACCGTAAGCGGGACCCGGGTCTCCGGCTCACGGCTGCGGCTGATCATCAATCCTGACGCCCACTTCCAATTTCGCGCGGACACGCTGCTCAAGCCGCGAGCAGACGGAAGCACGCAACTCGAAGGAAACGTTCGGATTACGGCCCAAGTGGTGTACGTGCTGCACTCTGGAACGCGGGTGCTGTCCACCCAAGTCCGAGGGTTGATCGCGAACGCGCAGCGGGCTGTACTCACGCCTGAGAAAGGCGGGGGATTCACGGTGACCCTCGAGAACGGCAGCGTGCATTTCTAGATTGCGGAAGCGCCGCCCCTGAGCCGCTGCCTGTGGGCCGCCTGCTTGGCCCGATTTCCACAGATCGCCATGCTGCACCACCGCCGCGCCTTGCTCCGCGTGTGATCGGCGAAGAGCAGCGTGCACGCCGCGCCCTCGCAGCGCTTCACTTGCGAGAAATCCTCGCTCGTCACGAGGTGCGCGAGCGCCTCGGCAATCGGGGCAAGCAATGACTCTGGGGTGCGCCATCGACGCACCGCCCGCAGTTCCAGCGCCTGCTCACCACCGCGCCGGCAAGGAGTGATCTGAGCGAATGCCTCGTCGCGCTCGAGAAGTCGGTTGAGCGGCTCGAGCTCACGAAGGGCTCGCGCTTCCAATGCCTCTCCCCGGTGTCTCTCGACAAAAGCCCTGAACCACTCGCGCAGATTCCGGGCCTCGACGGCTACCTTGTCGAGCTCCCCCGGACGGGCTTGCCGGCGGACTCCTTCCAAGATCTCCCTCGGAACCAGCTCGGCCTCGGCGAGCCACGCGAGCAAGCCGGCCCCATCGGCAATCCAGTCGACCCTCGTATGGAGCGGTGTCGCGACCGAGTTGAGGAAATCGAGACCGCGGGAGCCGGCAACGAAAATCGCGGGTACGCGTTGTTCCATGTCGATGCGCGTTCAGCTCACACGCGACAACCATAACCTGCCCAGTAGAGGTTGAGAAGTTAACGGCGCTGGAGTAACCTCTATA
>JASHTA010000039.1 GCA_030040795.1 Gammaproteobacteria bacterium
TTATTTCTTGATGATACCTTCGGCGATGTTCGGAGGAACCTCGGTGTACTTCGCGAACTCCATGGTGAAGGTCGCGCGCCCCTGGCTCATCGACCGCACCGTCGTCGCATAACCGAACATCTCGGAGAGCGGCACCTCCGCCGTGATCGACTTGCCCGCCGCCGTCTCGTCCATCCCCATGATCTGGCCGCGGCGCCGATTGAGGTCTCCGATCACATCGCCCGAGTACTCCTCCGGCGTCACCACCTCGACCTTCATGATCGGCTCGAGCAGGACGGGCTTCGCCCGCCTGAAGCCTTCCTTGAAGCCGATCGACCCCGCGATCTTGAAGGCCATCTCGCTCGAGTCCACCTCGTGGAAGGACCCGTCGAACGCCGTGACCTTCACATCCACCACCGGATAACCCGCGATGACACCCGTCTCGCAGGCCTCGCGAATGCCTTTGTCGACGGCCGGGATGTACTCCCTCGGCACCGCTCCGCCACTGATGCCATTGACGAACTCGTACCCCTTGCCCGCCTCTTGGGGCTGGAGCTTGAGCCAGATGTGGCCGTACTGGCCGCGCCCGCCCGACTGTCGTACGAACTTGCCTTCGGACTCGACGGTGGCGCGGATGGTCTCGCGATAGGCGACCTGCGGCTTGCCCACGTTCGCCTCGACCTTGAACTCGCGCTTCATGCGGTCGACGATGATCTCGAGGTGCAGCTCGCCCATCCCCTGGATGATCGTCTGGCCCGACTCCTGGTCGGTGCTCACGCGGAACGAGGGGTCTTCCTTCGCGAGGCGCTGCAACGCGACACCCATCTTCTCCTGGTCGGCCTTGGTCTTCGGCTCCACGGCGACTGAAATGACGGGCGCCGGGAAGACCATCTTCTCGAGCGTGATCACGCGCTCGAGATCGCAGAGCGTGTCTCCGGTGATCACGTCCTTGAGGCCCACGGCCGAGGCGATGTCGCCCGCGCGCACCTCCTTGAGCTCCGTGCGCTCCGAGGCGTGCATCTGCAGGAGCCGGCCGATGCGCTCCTTCTTGGACTTGGTCGGCACGTAGACCGTGTCGCCCGAATTGAGCGTGCCGGAGTAGACGCGGAAGAACGTGAGGTTGCCCACGAACGGGTCGTTCAGGATCTTGAACGCGAGCGCGGCGAACGGCGCGCTGTCGTCGGCCTTGCGCGTGGCGGGAGCGCCGTCCTCGTCGGTGCCCTTCACGTCCGGCATGTCGAGCGGCGACGGCATGAACTCGATGATGGCGTCGAGCATCGCCTGCACGCCCTTGTTCTTGAACGCCGAGCCGCACATGCACAGACAGATCTCGTTCTTGAGCGAGCGCTCGCGCAGGCCGCGCCGGATGTCGGCCTCGCCGAGCGTGCCCTCCTCGAGGTACTTGTTGAGCAGCTCCTCGTTCGCCTCGGCGGCGGCCTCGATCATCTTGCCGCGCATCTCCTCCGCCTGCTCGAGGAGCGCCGGCGGAACCTCGCGGTACTCGAACCGCATCCCCTGGGTCTCCATATCCCAGTAGATGGCTTTCATGCGGATGAGATCGACGACGCCTTCGAACTGCTCCTCGGCGCCGATCGGCACCTGGATCGGCACGGGATTGCCGCGCAGCCGCTCCTTGATCTGGTCGATGCAGCGCAGGTAATTGGCGCCCACGCGGTCCATCTTGTTGACGAACGCGATGCGGGGAACGCCGTAGCGGTTCATCTGCCGCCACACGGTCTCCGACTGCGGCTGCACGCCCGAGACGGCGCAGAACACGGCGACGGCGCTGTCGAGCACACGCAGCGACCGCTCCACCTCGATGGTGAAGTCGACGTGTCCGGGTGTGTCGATGATGTTGATGCGATGCTCGGGAAAGGTATTGTCCATCCCCTTCCAGAAGCACGTCGTCGCCGCCGCGGTGATCGTGATACCGCGCTCCTGCTCCTGCTCCATGTAGTCCATGACGGCGGCACCGTCGTGCACCTCGCCCATTTTGTGCGAGACGCCGGTGTAGAACAGGATGCGCTCGGTCGTGGTCGTCTTCCCGGCGTCGATGTGCGCCGAGATGCCGATGTTCCGATAGTGCTCGATGGGCGTTGAGCGGGGCACTTAAACAGTCCTAGTCCAAAACGTTAAACGAAGCCTCTGCGGTTCCAGTCCTGTGGAGAGGTGATCCGCCCGTTCCGTCGTGTCGACATGCGCCCCGCAGGGGCGCCCCCTTCACATTGACGCAGCAGGCGCTCCTCCGGAGCGCGCACGACACGATGGAACGGGCGGATCACCCCTCCACAGGACAACCACCGCAGCAGCAACGGTTGAGCGTCATGGCCGTTACCAGCGGTAGTGCGCGAAGGCCTTGTTGGCCTCCGCCATGCGATGCGTGTCTTCGCGCTTGCGCACGGCCGCGCCGCGGCTCTCCGCTGCGTCCATCAGCTCGTGGGCGAGGCGGAACGCCATGGATTTCTCCGAGCGCGCCCGGGCGGCTTCGATGACCCACCGCATGGCCAGTGTCTGGCGGCGCGTGGCGCGAACCTCAACCGGCACCTGGTACGTAGCGCCGCCGACCCGCCGGGATTTCACCTCGACGACCGGCTTGACGTTGTCGAGAGCCTGCGAGAGAACCTCGATCGCCTCCGGCCCCTTCTTGCCCGTCTTCTCGGCGATGCGGTCGAGCGCGCCGTAGATGATGCGCTCGGCGGCGGATTTCTTGCCGTTCTTCATGATGACGTTCATGAACTTCGCCAGCATGAGGTTGCTGAACTTGGGGTCCGGAAGAATCTCACGAACCGGCGCTTGGGCTCGACGCGACATCGCGAAACTCCTGACGACTCACTTCTTCGGGCGCTTGGCGCCGTACTTCGACCGGCCCTGCTTGCGCTCGCCGACGCCCGCGCAATCGAGCGTTCCGCGGACGGTGTGGTAGCGCACGCCCGGAAGGTCCTTGACGCGGCCGCCGCGAATGAGGACGACCGAGTGCTCCTGGAGGTTGTGGCCCTCGCCGCCGATGTAGCTCGTCACCTCGTAGCCGTTCGTGAGGCGCACACGGCACACCTTTCGCAGCGCGGAGTTCGGCTTCTTGGGAGTCACCGTGTACACGCGCGTGCACACTCCCCGCTTCTGCGGAGCCGCGCCGAGCGCCGGAACCTTCGTCTTCTCGGGAGGCAGCCGGCGGGGTTGCCGGATGAGCTGACCTGTCGTCGCCATACTGGTTGAGATCGCTTGACGTGTATCCCAGATGAAACACCGGGCCGTCCAAGGGGCGGCCCGGTGCCTTGCGGAAGTCGCTGCTGTCGGGCCCGCACTGCATGGGGCCGGCCCGACAAAGGCCGGCGATTCTAGGTAGCGACCCTCACGGTGTCAACCGCTGCTGCGGTGCACTCCGGCGGATCCGCGGCCGCCGCTCAGCCCGCAGTGCTGCTGCTCTCCTCCTCGCCGACGCTCGACTCCTCCATGTCTGGCAATCCGCCCCCCACGTCCATGAAGCTGCGCCGCTCGGCCGTTTCCGGCTTGCGGCGGCGGTGCGCATGAGCCGCGAACCCCGTGCCCGCCGGTATGAGCCGGCCGACGATGACGTTCTCCTTGAGGCCGCGCAGGTCGTCCTTCAGGCCCCGCACCGCAGCCTCCGTGAGCACGCGCGTGGTCTCCTGGAAGGAAGCCGCCGACACGAACGACTCGGTGGCGAGCGAGGCCTTGGTGATGCCGAGCAGCACCGGCTGCAGCCGGGCGCCCGTCTTGCCCTCTTGCCCCACACGATCGTTGATGTCGAGCCCGCGCGAGCGGTCGAGCTGCTCGCCTCGCAGCAGCGCGGTATCGCCCGCCTCGAGCACCTCCACCTTGCGCAGCATCTGGCGAATGATCACCTCGATGTGCTTGTCGTTGATCTTCACGCCCTGCAGGCGGTAGACATCCTGGATCTCGCGCACGAGATAGTTCGCGAGCGCCTCGACGCCCTGCAAACGCAGGATGTCGTGCGGGTTCGGCTCGCCGTCCGCGATGATCTCGCCGCGCTCGACCGTCTCGCCCTCGAAGACGTTGAGCTGGCGCCACTTGGGGATCAGCTCCTCGAACTTCTCGCCGTCGTCGCTCGTGATGATGAGGCGCCGCTTGCCCTTGGTCTCCTTGCCGAAGCTCACCGTGCCGCTCTTCTCGGCGAGAATCGCCGGGTCCTTCGGCTTGCGTGCCTCGAACAGATCCGCGACGCGCGGCAGGCCGCCCGTGATATCGCGGGTCTTCGACGATTCCTGAGGAATGCGGGCGATCACATCGCCCACCGAGACCTTCGCGCCGTCCTCGAGGCTCACCAGAGCGCCCGGGGGCAGCGTGTACACGGCGGGGATCTCCGTGTTCGCGAACGTGACCTCCTTGCCCTTGCCGTTGACGAGCTTGATCGTCGGGCGCAGATCCCGCCCGCCACGCTGCTTCGTGTCGAGCACGACCGTGCTCGAGAGTCCCGTCACCTCATCGACCTGCGAGGTGACCGTGAGGCCATCCACGAAGTCCTGGAACTTGAGGAATCCCGCGACCTCCGTGACCACCGGGTGGGTGTGCGGATCCCAGGTCGCGACCACCTGGCTGCCCGAGACCTCTTCCCCCTCCTTCACGGTGATCACCGCGCCATAGGGAATCTTGTAGCGCTCGCGCTCGCGGCCGTACTCGTCGACGACCCCGATCTCCCCCGAGCGCGAGACGGCGACGAGGTGTCCCTTCTCGTGCTGCACGGTCTTGATGCGGTGGAAGCGCACGACACCCTTGTTGCGAACCTCGACGCTGCTCGTCGCCGCCGCGCGAGATGCCGCGCCGCCGATGTGGAAGGTGCGCATGGTGAGCTGCGTGCCCGGCTCTCCGATCGACTGCGCCGCGATGACGCCGACCGCCTCGCCGATGCTGATGGACCGGCCCCGGGCGAGATCGCGCCCGTAGCAGCAGGAGCACACGCCGTAGCGCGTCTCGCACGTGATGGGCGAGCGGACGGTGAGCTGATCGATGCCTTCCGCCTCGAGCTGGCGGACCAGCTTCTCGTCGAGCAGCGTGCCCTCCGGGATGAGGACCTCCTCCGATCCCGGCTTCGTCACGACCTGCGCGAGAACGCGTCCCAGAACGCGCTCGCCGAGGCCCTCCACCACGTCCCCGCCCTCGACGAGCGGAGCCATCGCAAGGCCCTGGCGAGTGCCGCAATCGACCTCCGTCACGACGAGATCCTGCGCGACATCGACCAGCCTGCGCGTCAA
>JASHTA010000395.1 GCA_030040795.1 Gammaproteobacteria bacterium
GGCATGCCGATCTCGATCACACCCTCGAGAAGCACTCGCTCCAGGAGATGCGCCGGATCCTCGACGACAACGGCATCAAGCACGTCGAGCTCGAGTTCCTGACGGACTGGTTCCTCGACGGGGAGGAGAAGAAGCGCTCCGACGCCCAGAAGCAAAAGCTCTTCACGGCGGCCGAGCAGCTCCGCGCCCGGGCGGTGAAGGTCGGGGACTTCACCCGCCGGCCCGTTCCCATGCCGAAGCTCATCGACTCCTTCGCGACCCTGTGCAAGGAGGCCGAGCGCTACGGCACGAGGATCGCCTACGAGATGATGCCCTTCTGCATCATCGACTCGCTCGAGTCGGCCAGGGCCCTCGCCGAGGGCGCCGGCGCCAAGAACGGCGGGATCTTCTTCGACCTGTGGCACCTCGTGAAGATCGGCCTCACGCCCGAGGCGGTCGGCCGCTTCCCGGCACAGTACCGCGTCGGCGTGGAGCTGAACGACGGCTTCTCCAAGGCGCACTCGATGCCCGACCAGCACATCGAGACGACGCAATACCGCCAGCTCTGCGGCGAGGGCGAGTTCGACGTGAGGGCCTACGTCGGGGAGCTGCGCAAGGCCGGCTGGCCCGGCCCGTGGGGCATCGAGGTGCTCAACAAGGACCTGCGCTGGAAGCCCATCGACGAGGTCTGCAAGCGCTCCTTCGATACGACGATCGCCCAGTTCGGCCGGTAGGTCCGCAGCGCCGCTGCGAGCCGACCCGGCCTTCCGAGGAAAAGCAACATGCCCACGACAGAGCCCACCAAAGACCAGCTGCTCGCGCTCTACGAGCGCATGCTCCTCATCCGCCGGATGGAGGAGCGCCTGCGCGCCGATGCGGCGGCGGGAAATCTTCCCGGCGCGGTGCACCTGTACATCGGCCAGGAAGCCATCGCGACCGGCGTCTGCGCCCGGCTGCGGGACACGGACCTCATCACCAGCACCCACCGCGGCCACGGGCACTTCCTCGCGAAGGGCGGCGACCCCAAGGCGATGATGGCGGAGATCTGGGCCAAGCGCACCGGGATCTGCAAGGGCATGGGCGGCTCGATGCACGTCGCGGACTTCTCGAAGGGCATCCTCGGCGCGAACGGCATCGTGGGCGGCGGGTTCGCCATCGCGACCGGCGCCGCGCTCGCCATCAAGCTCACGCACGACACGCGGGTCTCGGTCGCGTTCTTCGGCGACGGCGCCGCCAACCAGGGCGTGTTCATGGAATGCCTGAACGTGAGCAGCCTGTGGAAGCTGCCGCTCGTGTTCGTGTGCGAGCACAACCAGTTCAGCGAGTTCACCCCGTCGGTGGACATCACCTCCGGGGACATCGCGGATCGCGCGCGGGCGTTCAAGATCCCGACGACCGTCGTCGACGGCAACGATGTCGTGGCCGTCTGGCAGGCGGCGGGCGAGGCGATCGAGCGCGCGCGGAGCGGCGACGGGCCGTGCTTCATCCAGGCGCACACGTACCGCATCCAGGGACACCTCGAGGCCGAGGACCTGTTCCTCGCCGGCGGGAAGTACCGCGAGAAGCAGGAGATCGACGAGTGGCGCAAGCGCGATCCGGTCGAGCGGCAGAAGCAGCGCCTGCTCGCAGCCGGCGTGCGTCCCGACGACCTGCAGGCGATGGACGCGCGCATCGCGCGCACCGTCGAGCAAGCCGTGCAATTCGCGCAAGAGAGCGAGCCCGCGGATCCCGAGCTCGCGTTCGACCTCATGTTCGTCGGCCAGAAGGCCTGAGAGAGAAGTAGAGAGGACCCCATGGCCCGCAAGAGAATGATCCCTGCCATCAACGAGGCGCTCGTCGAGGAGATGAGCCGCGATCCCAAGGTCATCGTGTACGGCGAGGACGTGGAGCTCGCCATCATGGGCGACACGCGCGGACTGCTCGACAAGTTCGGCCGCGACCGCATCCGCAACACGCCGATCTGCGAGGCGACGCTCACCGGCATGGCGGTCGGCGCCGCCGCCGCGGGCTGCCGCGTGGTCGTGCACATGATGTTCTCGAACTTCCTCTATACGGGGTTCGATGCCATTGCGAACCAGATGGCGAAGCTGCGCCTCATGACGGGCGGCCAGGCCGTCATGCCGATCACGGTCATCGCAAGCTACGGCGGCGGCGGCTCGAACGCCGCGCAGCACTCCGACAGCGGCTACCCGGCACTCGTGAACCTGGGCGGCGTCAACGTCGTGATGCCCGCGACGCCGGCCGACGCCAAGGGCCTGCTCAAGACGGCCATCCGCGGCAACAATCCCACCTTCTTCATGGAAGCCGGGGGCCGCGGTGGCGAGATGGGCGAGGTGCCCGACGGCGACTATACCGTCCCGTTCGGAAAGGCCGCGACGGTGCGGGAAGGCAAGGATGTCACGATCATCGCGTTTGGATCGATGCTCAAGCCTGCAGTGGAGGCTGCGAAGAAGCTCGAATCCTCGGGCATCGAGGCCGAGCTGATCGATCCGCGCACCCTCGTTCCGCTCGACGAGGAGGCGCTCGTCGCGGCGGCGCGTAAGACGGGCCGTGTGGTCATCGTCGATGAGGCCCGCGACCGTTGCAGCGTGGCGAGCCACATCGCCGCGGTGCTGGCGGACAAGGCCTTCGGCTCCCTCAAGGCGCCGGTGAAGCGCGTGACCGTCCCCAACGTCTGCATGCCCTACGCGCCGAACGCCGAGAAGCGGATGATTCCCGACGCCGACCGGATCGCGCGCGTCGCCACCGAGACCGCGCGAGCCTGAGGGCGGCGCCAACCGAAAGATAGGCCAGACGATGCGAGTGAACCTCAAATTGAGCCGAGTCGGCATGAACATGCAGGAAGCGACCATCGCCAAGTGGCACAAGCAGCCCGGCGAGAGCTTCAAGGCCGGCGAGCCCCTTTACGACATCGAGACGGAAAAGGTGACGCAGGAGGTCACCGCGAGCGGTGACGGCACGCTGCTCGAGATCATGGTGCCCGCCGGAGAGAATGCGGCTGTCGGCGCGCCGGTGTGCGCGGTGGATTTGAAGCTGTAGCGGGCAAACCCCGGAAAAGCGAGCCTCATCAAGGCCAGGACGGGCGAAGGAGCCTCGGCATGGACTACAACCTCATCTCCTGCGACGACCACCTCGACCTCAACCAGCTGCCCGAGGATCTCTGGACCGAGCGCCTGCCGCGCAAGGACCTCGGGCGCGCGCCGCACGTGGAGGAGCGCGACGGGACGTGGGTATGGATCTGCGAGGGCAAGCCCTGGGGCAACTGGACGGGGCGTACCCAGGGCTCGGGTGCCCCGAAGCCCATCTACACCGCTTTTGACCGTGGTGGGGTCACGGATCTCACCGAGCGCCGCCCGGCCGTCCCGGAGCTGCGGCTCGCCGACATGGATCGCGACGGCATCCACACGCAGGTTATCTTCGGTCCCGTCACCTCGATCAAGAACGACGATCAGGAATTCGGCGACGAGCTGCACCGCATCTACAACGACTGGCTCGGCGAGTTCTGCACCGCGGCGCCCGACCGATTGCTCGGCGTGCCCATGCTGCCGCTCAACCCGGAATCGGCCGCCAAGGAGATCTATCGGCTCGCCAAGCGCGGCGGCGTGCGGCAGGCGAATCTGCAGATCGCCACCGCCGAGCCGCGGCTCCACGACCCGCGCTGGGAAGCCCTGTGGAACGCGCTGGAGGAGACCGGCATCGTGCTCTCCTGGCACGTGACGGTGTTCGTGCCGCCGGCCGGCGATCCGGGCCGAGGCAACATCGCCGGCAACTTCACGCACATGAAGAGCTTCATCACGCAGTTCCTCGATGCCTTCGTCGATCTCTTTGCGTGGGCCATCCTCGAGCGCCACCCCAAGCTGAAGGTCGTGATCGCGGAGTCCGGCGCAGGCTGGCTGCCCTGGGTGGTGGAAGAGCTCGATTATCGCCACTGGCGCACTTGGGAGGCCGAGGCGTTCTACCGGGACAAAGGTGGCAT
>JASHTA010000040.1 GCA_030040795.1 Gammaproteobacteria bacterium
TGCTCACATTCGTGCTCGGCGGCGAAACCTACGGGGTCGATATCCTGCGCGTGCAGGAGATCCGCGGCTGGTCGGTCGTCACCAAGATCCCGCAGTCGCCGCCGCACGTCCTCGGAGTGCTGAACCTGCGCGGCTCGATCGTTCCGATCGTGGACTTGAGAATGCGCTTGAATCTCGAGCGCGCCGAATACACCGCGGTCACCGTGATCATCGTGCTCTCGGTCGTCGCGGGAGCGAGCCGTCGCGACTTCGGCGTCGTCGTCGACGGCGTGTCGGATGTCGTTGACGTAAGCGAGAGCAGCATAAGGCCCGCGCCGGAGATCGGCGCGCGTGCCGCGACGGCCTATATCCGCGGGCTCGTACCCGTAGCGGAGCGCATGGTCGTCCTGCTCGACATCGATCGGCTCGTCGGCGGCGACCTGGAGGGCCTCGGAGAGGCCGGCGAGGCCGCGTAGCGTGCGCGCCAAGCGAGTGACTGGGAGATTGACATGAGAGTGCTTGACCGATTGATGCTCTGGCAGAAGCTCACCGTGCTCACCGCCGCGATGCTGGTGCCGACCGCGCTGCTCGCGTTCTTTTACTTGAGCGAGACGAACGGCGTCGTCCGCGAGGCGCGCAACGAGCTCGATGGCGCGAGCTACCTGCAGGCCGTCGGATCCACCCTGGCGCTCATCGCGAACCACCGCAGCCGCTCCCATGCATTCCTGACCGGCGACACGAGCCGCAAAGAGGATATGTATGCCGCGGAGGACGCGATCGACAAGCAGCTCGCCGCCGTGGACGACGTCAACTCCGAGTTCGGCGAGCGCTTCAAATCGGCCGACCAGTGGCAAGGGATCAAGTCGGGCTGGGCCGACCTCAAGGCGAACGTCGCCAAGTCCACACCCGACGACAACCTCAAGCGGCACGATGCGCTCATCGATCGAATCGACGCCCTCGTCACCACGGTGTCCATGAACTCGGGCCTCTCGCTCGACCCGGACGCCAAGACGACCACGCTCATCACCGCCGCGACGCAGCGCGTGAGCGACGCGCTCATCGCCATGAGCAAGCTCAACGAGCATGCGATCGGAGCGGCCGTCAAGGGCTATCTCGGGGGCGACGACCGCATCGCCATACAGATCTACGGCGCTCAGGTCATGTCGAACCTGAACGCGCTCGCGAACGAGCTGCAGTGGGCCTCCCCGGACGCCAAGGCGACCGTGCTGCCGGCGCTCGCGGCCGTGAGACGCGAGTTCGGCGCATTCAGCGACACGGTCAACACGCGGATCGTGAGCTCGCAGAAGATGGACATTCCCGCCTCCCAGGTGTTCGACGCCTCCGTACCGGCGGTTCGCGCTCTGCAGGACCTGTCCGCGGTCAGCTACGCCTCCATGAAGACGGCCCTGGAGAATCGCGCATCGACCGCGGCCATCACGCGCGACGTGACGGCGGCCATCGTCGCCGGCGTTCTCGCGCTCTCCCTCGCGTTGAGCTGGCTGATCGCCCAGGCGGTCTCGCGGCCCATGGCGCATGCGGTGGAGGTCTTCGGCGCGATCGCCGCCGGCCACTATGACAATCATATCGAGGCGGCGGGCACGGACGAAGTTGGACAGGTGCTGCGCGCTCTCGATGAGATGCAGGCGAAGCTGAGGCAACAGATCGAGGCCGAGCGCGCCCAAGCGGCGGAGAACGCGCGCATCCGCCAGGCGCTCGACAAGGTCTCCACGAACGTCATTCTCGCGGACGCCTCGCACAAGATCATCTATGTCAACGAGACGGCGGAGGCGACCTTTGCCCGAACGGAGGCCGAGATCCGCAAGAGCTTGCCGGGCTTCGACGCGGCGCGGCTGCTCGGCGCCTCGGTCGATGCGTTGAGTCCCGACCCGGCTCAGCAGCGGCGCATGCTCGAGACGCTCACCGGAAGCCACGTGCAGGACCGGCCGCTCGGCGGCTGCAGCTTCCGCACCGTGAGCAACCCCGTCATGAGCCGCGACGGTGGACGCATCGGCACCGTGATGGAGTGGACCGACCGCACGCCCGAAGTCGCCGTCGAGCAGGAGATGCAGTCCATGCTGACCGCCGTGATCGGCGGCAATCTCGCCGAGCGCATCTCGCTCGGCGGCAAGGCGGGTTTCTTCGAGGCCCTGGCGCGCAATGTCAACCAGCTCGCCGACAACATGGCGGATATCGTCGCGCGCGTGAAGCATGCCGCGGGCGAGGTCTACCGCGGCGCCGAGGAGATCTCCCAGGGCAACGCCAATCTGTCCCAACGCACCGAGGAGCAGTCCTCCTCGCTCGAGGAGACCGCCTCGTCGATGGAGGAGATGACCTCGACGGTCAAGCAGAACGCGGACAACGCCGGGCAGGCGAACCAGCTTGCGATCGCCGCGCGCGAGCAGGCCGAGAAGGGTGGCGCCGTCGTCGCCAAGGCCGTGGGCGCCATGACCGGCATCAACGACGCATCGAAGAAGATCGCCGACATCATCGGAGTGATCGACGAGATCGCCTTCCAGACCAACCTCCTCGCGCTGAACGCCGCGGTCGAGGCCGCGCGCGCCGGCGAGCAAGGGCGCGGCTTCGCGGTCGTCGCAAGCGAAGTCAGGAATCTCGCCGGCCGCTCGGCTACGGCGGCAAAGGAGATCAAGGAGCTGATCCAGGACTCCGTGAAGAAGGTGGAGGACGGCTCGGTGCTCGTGACGCAGTCGGGCCAGACCCTCGAGCAGATCGTCGCGGCCGTCAAGAAAGTGTCCGACATCGTCGCGGAGATCGCCGCGGCCTCGCGCGAGCAATCCTCGGGCATCGAGCAAGTGAACCGCGCGGTGATGCAGATGGACGAGCTTACGCAGCAGAACGCCGCTCTGGTCGAGCAGGCGACGGCCGCCTCGCAGGCGATGGCCCAGCAGGCGGGCGAGCTCAACCAGATGATGGGGCGCTATACGCTCGCCGCGAGCTTGTCGGCGGCGGTGTCGAGCGCTCGCCGGACTGCCGGCGAAGCCGTTTCCCCGGCACCGGCGACCGCGGCAGGGGCGGCCAAGAGCGTCCCGAGCGCCGAGCGGCGCAAGGCACCCAACCGGCCCTGGAGCGGCGCCCGCCTCGCCAAGGCCACCCCCGTCGCGGAGAAAGCGTCCGTCGAGAGCCGGATGCTCTCGAACGGCAGCGACTCCGATTGGCAGGAGTTCTGATGCCGCCCCGGGCGGCGGATTGCAATGAGCCGCGTGGCGGACCACGCGCAACAGGCAGACTCGGAGAACGACAATGGCTCGGATACTAGCCGTCGATGATTCGGCCGCAATGCGGCAGATGGTCGGCATCACCCTCACCGGCGCCGGCCATGAGGTGCAGCAAGCCGCGGACGGCCGCGAAGCGCTGCAGATCGCCGAGAGGGAGCGCTTCGACCTCGTCATCACCGACGTGAACATGCCCGTCATGGACGGCCTCACGCTCGTGAAGCACCTGCGCAACATGCCGAGCTATCGAGGCGTGCCGCTGCTGGTGCTGACCACCGAGGCGACGACCGAGAAGAAGCTGGAAGGCAAGGCGGCCGGCGCCACCGGCTGGCTCGTCAAGCCGTTCAACCCGGACCGCTTGCTCGCGACGGTCGCCAAGGTGCTCGGCTGATGCCGCGGAGTTGACAGAATCCGCCGGTTTGGCCCACGCAGCGTGATCGCGATCACAGTGCGGCGGTGCGATCGCGCGAGAGCCTCAAGACCCGCCCGCGGGTGCCGAATTGAGGCATGCGATGCCTTGAAGCCGGAGGCCAAGCCGCCGGCACCATGAGTTCGAAGGGAAGAACGATGATCGTACGATACTTGATCCGCGCCGTCCTGGTGGCCGGCCTCGTGAGTGCTCTGCCCGTCCACGCCGACGACTGCGTGCTGCCGCCACCGCCGAGCAAGATCCCCGATGGAGCGACGGCGGACAAGCAAGAGATGCTCAACGCGATGAACACGCTCAAGGAGTACAACGGCGACGTGAACGTGTACCTCCAGTGTCTCGACTTCCAGGCCAAGCGCAACCTCATTTCCTCGGATGCTCGCGACGTGAAGCACGATGCAGCCCTCTCGCAGCTGCAGACCGTCGCGGACAAGTTCAACCAGCAGGTGCGCGTCTTCAAATCGAAGCACAGCTGACGACGCCGATCGGCGGCCCTCCGCCGATTGGAACGCCAGTTGGACGCACGAGCACCCATGTCCGCAGGAGCTGAAGAGCGTGCGGCGGCCCTCGCGGCGGCCGCAGACCTGCTCGCGCTCGCCATGCACGAGTCGCACGCGCCCGTGGATGTGCTCGGGAGCGCCCTCGAGCGCATGGCGGCGGCGCTGTCGCAATGCGCGCGCGCCATCGAGCAGCAGCGTGCGATCGAGCCGCTCCGCTCCGCCGGGCGCGCCGAGGCGGTTCTGCGGCAGCTCGACGCCTGCCGCGAAGCGCTCGAGCGCGAGATCGCCGTGTGCATCGAGAACTTGCAGTTCCACGACCGGCTGATGCAGCGGCTCGCGCGGGTCGGCCACTACCTGACCGGTCTCACGGACGATTCCGGCGCGAGGACTGACCCGCGCCGCGTCAACTTGAGCGAAGGCAGCATCGAGCTGTTCTAAATGGCCTCGCTCGCCCGTTCCTCGCTCCAGCGCGAGTTCGCTTTCGGTGACGAGGATTTCGCGGCGCTGCGCGACCTCGTGAAATCGCTCACCGGGATCAATCTATCGGATCAGAAGCGCGAGCTGGTCTACGGCAGGC
>JASHTA010000396.1 GCA_030040795.1 Gammaproteobacteria bacterium
GAGCTCCCGGCTGCGCTGCGCCGCGGCATCGACGGCGCGCTGAACGAGATCGCGCATTCCAGGTCTGGCCGCGAGCACCTGCAGCGCCGCCTCGGTCGTTCCTCCCTTCGAGGTGACCTCCGCGCGCAACCGCGCAAGATCTCCGGAGCTCGAATGGGCCAGAACGCCGGCACCGTGGAGCGTCTCCACGGCAAGGACTCGGGCCGCTTGGGGGTCGAGCCCCAGATCGACCGCCGCGTCCATCATCAACTCGGCGAGCAGGAAGCAATAGGCTGGGCCGCTGCCGGAGAGCGCCGTGACGGTATCGAGGTCCTTCTCGCCCTTCAGCCACACGACCACTCCGACCGATCCCATGATGTCCTCGGCGAGCGTGCGGTCGGCTGCGCTCACTCGCCCGGATGCGTAAAGACCGGTCGCGCCGGCGCCGACCAGCGCGGGCCGATTCGGCATGGCGCGCACGATCGGCACTCCTTCTCCGCACCAGGATTCCAGGGAGCGGACCTCGATTCCGGCGGCGATCGAAACGACGAGGGGATGCCGTTCGCGCAGCCGCGGCGCAAGGGCCGCGACCACTCGCCGAGCCTCCTGCGGCTTGACGGCGATGACGATCACGTCTGCGCCGCGCACGGAAGCGTCGTTGTCCGCAGACACGACGCAGCCGAAATCGCGCTGCAGTCCTTGGCGGACGGCCTCGATCGGCTCGCCCACCCGGATGGCCTGCGGGGACATTCCCTTCCGCACGAGGCCACCGATCAGTGCGCGGCCCATGTTGCCGCCACCGATGAATGCCACGCTGTAGGAGCTCACGGTCTGATTGTATCTGGTCGGCGCGGACCAGTGGCGGCTGCCTTAGGCTGGCGGGCGCGGACCGAACAGCGCCGTGCCGATGCGCACCAGGGTTGCCCCTTCGAGCACCGCAGCCTCGAGATCCTCGCTCATGCCCATGGAGAGGGTGTCGAGGCCCGCGCCGGCCGAATTGAGGTCTTCAAATATCCCTCTCAGCTCGGCGAACCAGCGGCGCTGGCTCTCGAGCGCCCGCTCCTCGGGCGGCAGGCACATCAGGCCGCGGAGCTTCAGGCGCGGCAGCTCGGCGACCGCCGCCGCAAGCGCGGGTACGTCGGCGGGCGCTGCTCCGGCCTTGCCCGGCTCTGCGGCCAGGCTCACCTCGATACACACGTTGAGCGGTGGAGCGTGATACGGGCGCTGCGCCGACAAACGCTGCGCGAGGCGCAAGCGGTCCACGCTGTGCACCCAGGAGAAGGTCTCGGCGACCGGGCGCGTCTTGTTCGCCTGGAGACGGCCGATGAAATGCCAGGTGAGCGGGACGGCCGCGAGCGACGCGATCTTCTCGAGCGCCTCCTTGAGGTAGCTCTCCCCGAAATGCTCGAGTCCCGCTCGGGCGGCCGCCTCGATGAGCGCCGAGGGCTGGGACTTGCTTGCGGCGACGATTGTGATCGAGTGCGCATTCCGGCCGCACTGCGCAGCCGCGGCGGCGATACGGCCGCGTACTCTGTCGAGATTCTCAGGCAAATTCTGCGGACCTATTAACATATGGGACGGGGAATGCCTCCGCTATACTCGGGCTTCTGCGCTTCCTAGTGGCGCCGCTACCCGGGCACGAGAGCAATGGCCGTAGACATCGCACAACTCCTCGCCTTTGCCGTCAAGAACAATGCGTCCGACCTGCACCTGTCCGCCGGCGTGCCGCCGATGATCCGTGTGGACGGCGACATGAAGCGAATCAACATGCCGCCGCTCACGCACAAGGAAGTGCACAGCATGGTGTACGACATCATGAACGACAAGCAACGGAAGGCCTACGAGGAGTTCTTCGAGACCGACTTCTCCTTCGAGATTCCGAAGCTCGCCCGGTTCCGGGTCAACGCGTTCAACCAGAATCGCGGCGCGGGCGCGGTGTTCCGCAATATTCCCTCGGCCATCTTGAGCCTCGATGACCTGCAGGCCCCGAAGATCTTTCGCGACCTGTGCATGCTGCCGCGCGGCCTGGTTCTCGTGACGGGGCCGACCGGGTCGGGCAAATCGACGACGCTCGCGGGGATGATCAACCACTGCAACGACAACCGGCCCGACCACATCATCACCATCGAGGATCCGATCGAGTTCGTGCACGAGTCCAAGCGCTGCCTCATCAACCAGCGCGAGGTGCACCGCGACACCCTCGGCTTCTCGGAGGCGCTGCGCTCGGCGCTGCGCGAGGATCCCGACGTGGTCCTCGTCGGCGAGATGCGCGACCTCGAAACGATCCGCCTCGCCCTGACGGCGGCGGAGACCGGACATCTGGTGTTCGGTACGCTGCACACGAGCTCCGCCGCCAAGACGATCGACCGGGTCGTCGACGTGTTTCCCGCGGCGGAGAAGGAGATGGTGCGCTCGATGCTTTCGGAGAGCTTGCGCGCCGCCATCTCGCAGACCCTCCTCAAGCGCACGGGCGGCGGCCGCATCGCCGCGCACGAGATCATGATCGGCACGCCCGCGATCCGTAACCTCATCCGTGAAGGGAAGATCGCGCAGATGTATTCGTCGATCCAGACGGGCCAGGCGAGCGGCATGCAGACCCTCGATCAGTGCCTCGCGGAGCTCGTGAGCAAGAGCCTCGTGAGCAAAGAAGAGGCGCGCCTCAAGGCGCAGAACAAGGATGCCGTGTGACCGGCCGCGGAGGTCGTTATGGACCGTGACCAAGCCATCAAGTTGATGCAGGACTTGCTGCGGCGCGTCACCGAGAAGAAGGCCTCGGACCTCTTCGTCACCGCCGGCTTTCCTCCGGCGATCAAGATTGACGGGGAAGTCCGCCCGCAGAGCGAGCGCGCCCTGACGCCCGAGCAGACGGCGACGCTCGTCCGCGCGATCATGAACGACCGGCAGTCGAAGGAATTCGACGCCACCAAGGAATGCAACTTCGCGATCGCGCCGCCGGGAATCGGCCGCTTCCGAGTCAGCGCATTCGTGCAGCAGGGCTGCACGGCCTGCGTCATCCGGCTCATCAACGCGAAGATCCCGACGATCGAGGAGCTCGACCTGCCGCCCGTCCTGAAGGAGATCGTGCTGGCGAAGCGCGGCCTTGCCGTGGTCGTGGGCGCCACCGGCTCGGGCAAGTCGACGACGCTCGCCGCGATGGTCGGCTACCGCAACGAGAAAACCCGCGGGCACATCGTCACGATCGAGGACCCCGTCGAGTACGTGCACCAGCACAAGGGCTGCGTGATCACGCATCGCGAGGTGGGCGTGGACACCGACTCCTGGCACTCGGCGCTGAAGAACACGCTGCGCCAGGCGCCCGATGTGGTGCTGATCGGAGAGATCCGCGACCGCGAGACCATGGAGTACGGCATCCAGTTCTCCGAGACGGGGCATCTCGTCCTCGCGACGCTCCACGCGAACAGCGCCAACCAGGCGCTCGACCGCATCATCAACCTGTTTCCGGACGAGCGGCGCGAGCAACTGCTGATGGACCTGTCGCTCAACATCCGCGCATTCATCTCGCAGCGGCTGGTTCCGCGCGAGTCCGGATCGGGCCGTATCGCCGCGACCGAGATCATGATCAACTCGCCGCTCATCCAGGACCTCGTGTTCCGGGGCGAGGTCGCCAAGATCAAGGAAGTCATGGCTCGCTCGACGCGCCTCGGGATGAAGACCTTCGACCAGTCGCTGTTCGAGCTGTACGAGGGCGGCTTCGTCTCCTACGAGGATGCGCTGCGCAACGCCGATTCCAAGAACGAGCTGCGCCTGCGCATCAAGCTCGAGAGCAAGCGCGAGATGAAGACCGTGGACGACGACGGCTCGCTGCGCATCGTCGAGGAAGATCAGGGCCGAGCGGTCTGACGGGCGCGAGACGGACGACAGCATGGCGTCTTCGACCGAAATCACGGAGCCGAAGCTCAGCTCGACGGGGGTGCATCGCGCCCTCGAGGGGAGCGGCACGCAGCCGCAGTTCAACTCCAAGCCCCTCTTCAAGCTGATGGTGGAGAAGAAGGCCTCGGACCTCTTCTTCACCGCGAACGCTCCCATCAAGATCAAGATCGAGGGCCAGATATTCCCCGTCAACAAGAACGTGCTGACGCCGGAGGTCGTGCGGCAGACGGCCTTCGCGCTGATGAGCGCCGAGCAGCGCGAGCGCTTCCTGCGGGAGATGGAGGTCGACTTCGCGATCTCGGAGCCCGGCCTCGGCCGCTTCCGCGTCAACATCTTCATGCAGCGCGGTTACCCGGCGATCGTCTTGAGATACATCACGGCCGACATGCCCCGCCTCGAGAGCCTGTCTCTGCCGGACATCGCGAGCGATCTCATCATGCTGAGGCGCGGCCTCGTTCTGGTCGTCGGCGCAACGGGAGCGGGCAAGTCGACGACGATCGCGGCGATGATCAACCATCGGAACGAGACCTCATCCGACCACATCGTCACGATAGAGGACCCGATCGAGTATCTGCACACCAACAAGCGCTCGATGGTGAACCAGCGCGAGGTCGGGCTCGATACCCAGTCGTTCTCGCGCGCGCTGCGCGGCGTCATGCGCGCCGCGCCGGATGTGATCCTCATCGGCGAGATCCGCGACCGCGAGAGCATGGAGGCGGCCATCAGCCTCGCGGGAACGGGCCATCTCGTGCTCGCGACGCTGCACGCCAACAACTGCGCGGAAACGCTCGACAGGATCATCAACCTGTTCCCGCGCGATCAGCACAACCAGATCTTCCTCGACCTGTCCCAGTATCTGCGAGCCATCCTCGCGCAGCGTCTCGTGATGGGGAAGGACGGCAGGCGTTGCGCCGCGGTGGAGGTGATGCTCAACACGCCGCACATCAGCGAGCTCATCAAGAAGGGCGATGTGGTCGCGATCAAGGAAGCGATCATCGCGAGCCACGAGCGCGGGGTGCAGAGCTTCGACGTCGCGCTGCACAACCTCTACAAGGAGCAGCGCATAGAGCTCGAGGAGGCGCTGGCCAACGCGGACTCGCGCGCGAACCTCGAGGCCAAGATCAACTTTGGGTAGCGCGGGGCCGCCCAGCGCACACCGCCGAGAGCACTGCCATGCGCACGGCGACGCCGTTGCGCACCTGGTCGCGGATGACGGACTGCGGTCCGTCGGCGACATCCGATGCGATCTCGATTCCGCGGTTCATCGGCTGGGGGTGCATGACGATCGCGTCGGGCTTTGCGAGGGAGAGCCGTTCGGGCGTGAGCCCGTACTTGGCGAAGTATCGGTCGGCATCCGGCAGCGAGGCCTGGCTCATCCGCTCCTTCTGAATGCGCAGCATCATGATCACGTCCGCATCCTTGAGACCCTTCGCCAGGGTGGTGTGGCGCACGCACCCGGTGAACTCCGCCGCCTCGGGCATGTAGGCGGGCGGCGCGACGATGCGGATCTCCCCCGCGCCGAGCGCGCGAAAGACGTGGTAGGCCGAGCGCGCGACCCGCGAGTGCCGCACGTCACCGACGATGGCGATGGCGAGTGAGTCGAAGCGCGGCTTGCGCTGGCGGACGGTGAGCGCATCGAGCAGCCCCTGCGTCGGGTGTGCGACATGCGCCTCGCCCGCGGAGAGCACGCTCACGTGCGGGCGGACGTTCTCCGCCACCAGTCCGGGCACGCCCGCCTCGGCGTCTCGGATCACGAACACATCGACGTACAGCGCCTCGAGCGTATAGATGGTATCGAGCATGCTCTCGCCCTTGACGCGCGAGGACAGCTGCAGCTCGAGATTGATCACCTGCGCACCGAGGCGCCGCCCGGCCAGCTCGAACGACACGCGCGTGCGCGTCGAGGGCTCGGCGAACAGGTTCGCGATGGTCACGCCCTCGAGCACCCGCTCGTGCGGCGGACGCTGCCCGACGCGGCGTGCGTAGTGCTGGGCGCGCACGAGCAGTGCCTCGATCTC
>JASHTA010000397.1 GCA_030040795.1 Gammaproteobacteria bacterium
ACCGAGTACCAGGCGCGCGATGCCTACAATGGCGTGGTCAGCGAGGTCGCGCAGGTCGAGGCGCTGAAGCAAGGCGTCGAGTCTGCGCAGGTGGCACTCACGGCCACCGAGGCAGGCTACCAGGTCGGCACTCGCACGGAAGTCGAGGTTCTCGAGGAGCGCCAGAACCTCGTCCAAGCCCAAACCAGCTATGCTCAGGCTCGATACAACTACATTCTCGATCTCATTCAGCTGCAGCTCACGGCTGGAGCGCTTGATTTGAGAACGCTGCAGGAGGTCAATCGGTGGCTCTCGATGACCGAGTGCCTGATGCCCGCGTGTCCACCCAAATGATCGAGCGTGCATCGAGAAATAATGAGTCCGTCCCGATCGCGGGACCCGAGCCCGGTTCCGGGACGGCTCGACGACACCGGTGTCGGGGTTCGCTGTGACCTTCAACCGGTTGATCAAAGAGTTACGCAAGAATTGTCTCGTGGCATGCCCGTTGCACTCCCGCGCACATGGACATCCCACGTCCCGAGCACAGGCGCAGGAGGCGGATCCGGCAGGCGGCCATCGGCGGCGTTTTGGTGCTGGCCCTCGCTCTCGGGACGGTCGGACTCGCGAAGCTTCAGCCGGCCGTGCCGGATGTACCCAGCGCGTCGGTCTGGACGGAAAGCGTGCACCTGGGTGACATGCGGCTCGAAGTCACCGGTCCCGGCACGCTGGTGCCGCGAGAGACGCGCTGGATTGCGGCGCAGACGGATGCCCGGGTGGACCAAGTCCTCATGCGCCCCGGCGCCACGGTGCAACCGAGCTCGATTCTGATCGAGATGTCGAACCCGGATCTGAAACAGCAAGCCGAGGCGGCTCTCTACGACCTCAAGGCGGCCGAAGCCGATCTGACCGACGCGCAGCTGCAACTGCGCGACCAGCAGCTCGATCGGCGCGCGTCGCTCGCTGCCGCGCGGGCGGATTACGAGAGCGCGCAGCTCACGGCGCAAGCCGAGCAGCCGCTCGCCGCGCAGGGTATCGTGCCGGCGCTCCAGTACAAGCGCGACGCGCTCTCCGCCGAGCAGCTGAAGGTCCGCATGCAGACCGAGGAGGAGCGCCTGAGCCAGTTCTCCGCCTCGATGAGCGCGCAGCTCGACGCGAAGCGCGCTCACCTCGATCAGGCTCGCGACGTCTACCGGCGCCGCACTCAGCAAGTCGAGTCGTTGCAGGTTCGCGCGGGCATCGCCGGAGTCTTGCAGGAGGTGCTCGTGGAGGAAGGCCAGCATGTCTCGAGCGGAGCCAACCTCGCGCGCGTCGCGCGCCCGAACGACCTGCGGGCGGAGCTGCAGATTCCGGAGACGGAGGCGCACGAGGTGCAGATCGGCCAGCCCGTCGCGGTGGATACCCGCAACGGCATCGTCGCCGGGCAAGTCGCGCGGATCGATCCGGCCGTGCAGGACGGCACCGTGAAAGTCGATGTCGATTTCACGGGCAACCTGCCGGCCGGCGCGAGACCGGACCTCTCCGTGGACGGGACGATCGAGATCGAGCGGCTGGCCCATGTGATCTACACAGGCCGGCCTGCAAACGCCGAGCCCGATACCACCATCTACCTCTTCAAGCTCGTGCAGGGCGGCCGCTATGCCGTGCGCGTGCCGGTGCGGCTCGGCCGAACGTCGGCCAAGGCGGTGGAGATCGTTCGCGGACTCACGCCGGGAGACCGCGTGATTCTCTCCGACACGTCGGCATGGGCCGCCGACCGCCGCATCCGCCTGACGCAGTAGGAACCCCCGACTTGCAGAAACGCCTGGCCCCACAGCAGCCCCCGGCCCAGCAGGAAACCGACCCCCATGAGCGATTCCCGCCCGCTGATCCACCTCGAGAACGTGACGAAGGTGTTCTACGCAGACGACGTGGAGACCCACGCTCTCCGGCATCCATCTCGAGATCCACTCGGGCGATTACCTCTCGATCGAGGGGCCGTCGGGCTGCGGAAAGACGACGCTGCTTTCGATCCTGGCACTGCTCGATGCGCCGAGCAGCGGCCGCTACTTCCTCGGCGGCCGGCCCGTCGAGGAGCTCGATCACTCGCAGCGCGCCCACATCCGCAACCGCGAGATCGGCTTCATCTTCCAAGCGTTCAACCTGCTCGGCCACCTCACGGTGTTCGAGAATGTCGAGCTGCCGCTCACCTATCGCACGGGCTTGACGCGGGAGGCGCGCCGTCAGCACGTGCTGCAGGCGCTCGAGCTCGTTCACCTCGCGCATCGGACGAGGCACTACCCCGCCCAGCTGTCCGGGGGACAACAGCAGCGCGTGGCGGTCGCGCGCGCGCTCGCTGGCAAGCCGTCGATCCTGCTCGCGGACGAGCCCACTGGAAATCTCGACTCGAAGAACGGCCAGGCGGTCATGGAGCTGCTGTCCGAGCTGCACGCGCGAGGCGTGACGATCTGCATGGTGACGCACGATCCGCGCTATGCCGGCTGCGCGGACCGCAAGATCCACCTGTTCGACGGGCGCATCGTCGATGAGGACACGCTGCAGCGGCTGCGGGAGGCCGAGAGCCGCCCGCTTGCCGAGCCGGCGCGGCACGGGCACGCCGCCCCCCTTTGAGGAGGCGCACGTGGAAGCACTGCTCCGCAACGTTCGCTACGCCTTCCGGGCGGCCCTCCAGGCGCCGGCCTTCACCGCGACCGTGGTGGCGACGCTCGCGCTCGGCATCGGTGCGACGAGCGCCGTCTTCTCCGCGATCGATGCGGTGCTGATCCAGCCGTTGCCGTTCCCGCACGCCGAGCGGCTCGTGCGCATCACACAGTCGAAGGGGACGCCCGTCGCGCCTCCCCAGCTCGAGGACTGGAACCGGCTCGCGTCGTCGTTTCAAGCGATCACGGGCTACTACGCGGAGGACGTGTCCGACACGACGGGCGATCTGCCGGAGAAGGTTCGGCGGGCGATGGTGGCACCCCGCTTTCTCGAGGTGTGGGGGATCTCGCCGGCCCTGGGGCGGGGATTCACGGCGGCGGACTTCCGGACGGGCGGTGTGGTGTTGATCAGCGACCGCTACTGGCGCAGCCGCTTCGCAGCCGATCCGGGCGTGCTCGATCGCTCGGTCCGCTTGGGCAGCACATCGGCCTCCATCATCGGCGTGATGCCGCCTTCGTTCGACTTTCCCGACCGGGACGTGGATCTGTGGCTGCCCGTGGCGGTCGATCCGTACCGGCTTTCGAGGCTGTTCAAATGGTACAACGCCATCGGGCGGCTCAAGCCCGGCGTCACGCTCGGTGAGGCCCGCGCGAATCTGACGCTCGTGCAGTCGCAGCTTGGCGCCCGCTTCCCGGCGACCGACCGTGGGATCACGGTCCAACTGGAGTCGCTCAAGGAGACGATGGTCTCCGGCGCCGGCGGCTCGCTGTGGCTGCTGTTCGGCGCGGTGTCGGTGCTGCTGCTCATCGCCTGCGCCAACATCGCGGCGCTGTGGCTCTCGCGGTTCGCCCGGCGCGAGGAGGAGATCGCCGTCCGGCTCGCGCTCGGCGCCTCGCGCGCCGCCGTGGCGCTCCAGGTCCTGACGGAGACCGCCCTGCTTGCGTTTGCCGGCGGGGTGCTCGGCGTATTGATCGCCGCCGTCGCGGCGACCGTATTCCGTGCGCTCGCGCCCGACCTACCGCGGATCGACGAGCTCGCCATCGACTGGCGCGTGATGCTCTTCGCCATGGCATCGGCCGCAGCGGTCGCGCTCGCGTGCGGCGTGGTGCCGGCCATCCGCAGCACCCGCTTTGCGCAGTCGCTCCAGAGGGCGGGACGGGGAGAGGTGTCCTCGCGCCACCCGCTCCAGTGGGCCCTGGTCGGCGTGCAGGTAGTCCTCTCGGTCACGTTGCTCGCCGGCGCGGGACTGCTGCTGCGCAGCTTCGAGTGGCTGTCGCGCGTCGATCCCGGATTCAATCCCTCCCACGTGCTGACTTTCAGCGTGACAGGCGGGTACTACGAGACGAACGACTGGGCTCGACTGATTCAGCGCATCGACCGCACGCTGGATGCGCTCGCTACGCTGCCGGGTGTCGAGGCCGTCGCGACGGCGGCCATGCTGCCTGGGGTTGGAGGCGGGTACTCGCAGTCGTTCGAGTGGGTCGGAGGGCCGACGAGCGCGCAATCGCAGATGGTCGCCGAGAGCAGGTTCGTCTCGCCGGGCTATTTCAAGACTGTGCAGATTCCGCTGCTGGGCGGCGAGCCCTGCCGCCAGCGGCCGGATGCGTGGAAGCCGACCGCCGAGCTCGATGTGATGGTCAACCGACGCTTCGTCGATCGTTATCTCGCAGGCCGTCCGCCCGTAGGCCTGCACCTGCGGGGCGTGAGCGGGTCGTCGCCGTCGGGCCGCATCGTCGGCGTCGTCGGGGACGCTCGGGAGGCCGGCATGGACCACGATCCGCCGCCGACCGTCTACTACTGCTTCAGCTCTCCGGGTCCCGCGCCCGCATTCCTCGTGCGCACCGGCGCCGAGCCGATGGCCATGGCGAACGCCGTTCGCCTGACGATGAAGCGGCTCGAGCCCCTGCGATCGGTCTACGACATCGCGCCGCTGACGGAGCGCATCAGCAACGCGTTCGCCCAGAATCGGCTGCGAACGGTGCTGATCGCCGTCTTCGCCGCGGCCGCCCTGGCGCTCACGTGCCTCGGCGTCTACGGAACGCTCAACTACACCGTCGCCCTGCGGGAGCGCGAGGTGGGCCTGAAGCTCGCGCTCGGGGCGCCGCGGGCCCGCGTCATCTCGAGGTTCCTCCTCGAAGCGCTCTCGGTCGTCGGCCTTGCCTGTCTCGTCGGCCTGGCGCTATCGTTCGCGTTCGCTCGCGCCCTGTCGGGCATGCTGTTCGGCGTTGCGCCCACCGACCCCGTGACGCTGTCCGCCGTCATCGCGGTGATGATGGTCGTCGCGGCCGCCGCGGCGCTGTTTCCCGCGGCGCGCGCGGCCGCGCTGGATCCCATGCAGGCATTGCGCGAGGAATAGTCCGCGGGCACGGCAGGCCGATGCTCAAGCGCCCTCCTTGCATCTTCATCGCCGACGACCAGCGCGATGTGCTCGAATCGCTCCGGCTCCTCCTCAAGGCCGAGGGCTACGCCGCCGAGACCTTCCCGCACCCGGATGCGCTGATCGACGCATTGCGCGCCCGCGCCCCGGACGCGGTACTGCTGGACCTCAACTACACGCGCGATACAACTTCCGGCGAGGAGGGTCTCGATGCGGTCGTGCGCATCCGCGCCTTCGACGCCGCGACACCGCTCGTCGTGATGACCGCATGGGGCAGCATCGAGCTTGCGGTGGAGGCCATGCGCCGCGGCGCTCAGGACTTCATCGAGAAGCCCTGGGACAACGAGCGGCTGCTCACCGTCCTCAAGACGCAGGTGGCTCTCGGCCAGGCCGTGGCTCGGGCGCGGGCGCTCGAGGCCGCGAGCCGCGAGCCCGCCTCGGACGAATGGATCGCGGACTCGCCCGCCATGCGGCCGGTGCTCGAGACGATCGACCGCGTCGCCTCCTCGGACGCGAACGTCCTGCTCACGGGTGAGAGCGGCTGCGGCAAGGGGCTCGTCGCGCGGATCATTCACGAGCGCTCGCCGCGGAAGGACCGCGGACTCGTCGTGGTCAACATCGGCAGCCTCTCGGAGACGCTGTTCGAGAGCGAGATGTTCGGTCACGTGAAGGGGGCGTTCACCGATGCCAAGGCCGACCGGATCGGGCGCTTCGAGCTCGCCGACGGCGGAACGCTGTTCCTCGATGAGATCGCCAACATTCCCCCCGCGCAGCAGGCCCGGTTGCTGCGCGTGCTGGAGGAGGGGCGGTTCGAGCGGCTCGGCTCGTCGCGCACGCAGCAGGTAGACCTGCGCGTGCTTGCCGCCACGAACGCCGATGTCGCCCTGGAGGTTGAAGCGGGACGCTTCCGCCGCGATCTGCTGTATCGCCTCAATACGATCCACATTCATCTGCCCCCTTTGCGGGAGCGCGGCGATGACGTGCTGCATCTTGCGCAGCGCTTCCTGAAGCGGTATGCGCACCGCCACCGCCGTCCCGTCGAGGCTCTGAGCGATGCGGCGCTCTCGGCGCTGCGCCGCTATGGATGGCCTGGCAACGTGCGCGAGTTGAGCCATGTGATCGAGCGCGCGGTGCTGATGGCGCGCGATCGCGCCATCGTGCCGGCGGACCTGCGGCTCGAGGCCCCGGCGCGCTCGGAGCGCGCACCGATGACGCTCGATGAGCTGGAGTGCGAGGCGATCCGCGCTGCATTGGCACGCCACGGCGATAACGTCGTGGCGGCCGCGTGCGAGCTCGGCGTGAGCCGCTCGGCGCTCTACCGGCGAATGGAGAAGCTCGGGCTGTGAAGCGGCGGCGCCTGCGGTTCCAGGACACGCTGCTGCTGCTCGCGCTGATCGCGGTGACGCCGGCGCTCGTCACCGCGGGGGCGCTGCTCTGGAGCTGGGACGCGAGCCCTACGGTCCGCTGGACACTCTGGGCCACCGTGACTGTCGCGAGCATCGGAGGTGCGCTCGCCGTGCGCCGGCGCGTCATGCACTCCTTGCGCTCGCTCGCGAGCCTCCTCGAGGCCTTGCGCGAAGGCGACTACTCGTTGCGTGGCCGCAATGCGGACGCCCAAGACGCGCTCGGAGAGGTGCTGGTCGAGGTCAACGCGCTGAGCCGCACGCTCTACGAGCGGCGGCTCGCTGCCTTCGAGGCCGGCGCGCTGCTCGACAAGCTCGTCGCGGAGATCGATATCGCGGTCTTTGCGTTCGACGAGGACCGCTGCCTGCGGCTCGTCAACCGCGCGGGAGAGCGGCTGCTGGCGTGCGATGCCGCGCAGGCGGTGGGCCGCACGGCGACGGAGCTCGGGCTCGACGCCATGCTCGATGAGTCGTCGGGCCGCATCCTCTCGCACACCTTTCCAGGTGGCACGGGCCGGTGGGAGATCCGCCGCCGCCGCTTCCGGGAGGGCGGCCGGCCGCACGAGCTGCTCGTGATCTCCGACCTCACCCACGCGCTGCGCGAGGAGGAGCGCCAGGCGTGGCGGCGTCTGGTGCGCGTCATCGGACACGAGCTCAACAGCTCGCTCGCGCCCATCAAATCGATCGCCGCGACGTTGCGCAAGCTCATCGACCGGGAGCCGCCTCCCGATGATTGGCGCGCCGACGCTCGCGCGGGGCTCACGATCGTCCACGACCGCGCCGAGTCTCTCGGCCGCTTCATGGGCGCTTACGCGCGGCTCGCGCGCGTGCCGCCGCCCACACGACGCCCGGTGAGCTTCTCGCCCCTCATCCGTCGTGCCGCGTCGCTCTACGGAGAGCATGTCGTGGTGGAAGCCGGACCGGAGGTCACGCTCGAGGTGGATCGGGACCAGATCGAGCAGGTGCTGATCAACTTGATCCAGAACGCCGTCGAGGCGGTGGACTCCGTGGAAGGCAGCGAACGCGCA
>JASHTA010000398.1 GCA_030040795.1 Gammaproteobacteria bacterium
GCCGGTGATCGAGTGGCTGCGGCAGCGCTCCCGGCCCTACCTTTTCTCCAACAGTATTCCGCCGGTCGTCGCCGCGGTCAGCCTGCGCGTGCTCGATCTGATCGAGAATCAGCCGGAGCTGCGGCAGCGGCTCGCGGACAACACCGCCCGCTTCCGCGCCGGCCTCGAGGAGGCCGGATTTCAGCTGCGGCCCGGCGAGCATCCCATCATTCCCGTCATGCTGGGCGATGCCGCGCTCGCCGCGCGCATGGCCGAGAAGCTGCTCGAGCAGGGCATCTATGTGATCGGCTTCTCGTATCCCGTCGTCCCGAAGGGGCAAGCTCGCATCCGGACGCAAATGTCGGCCGCGCTCACCGCGGCCGAGATCGATCGGGCCGTCGAGGCCTTCGCCCTGGTGGGGCGCGAGCTCGGGATCATTCCATGAAGGCACTCGTCAAGAAGCAAGCGGGCCCCGGCATCTGGATGGAGGACATCCCGGAGCCCCGCGTGGGCCCGAACGACGTGCTGATCCAGATCCACGAGACCTCGATCTGCGGCACGGATCTGCACATCTACAACTGGGACGCCTGGGCGCAGAGGACCGTCCCGGTTCCGATGGCCGTGGGCCACGAGTACTGCGGCCACATCGTCGCGCTCGGATCGGAGGTCCGCGGTCTCGCGATCGGCGATCGGGTCTCGGGCGAAGGCCATGTCACGTGCGGGCATTGCCGCAACTGCCGAGCGGGACGCCGGCACCTGTGCCGCAACACCGCCGGCGTCGGCGTCGACCGGCCGGGCGCGTTCGCGCAGTATCTGTCCCTGCCGGCCGTCAACGCCTTCAAGCTTCCGGAGACGGTCCCGGACGACATCGCCGCCATCCTCGATCCTTTCGGCAACGCAACCCACACGGCGCTCGCGTTCAACCTGGTCGGCGAGGACGTGCTGATCACCGGCGCGGGGCCGATCGGCATCATGGCGACGGCGGTCGCGCGCTTCGTCGGCGCGCGGCACATCGTCGTGACCGACGTGAACGATTTTCGGCTCGCGCTCGCCCACAAGATGGGCGCGAGCCGCACCGTCAACGTGCAGCGCGAGTCGCTCGACGATGCCATGCGCGGGCTCGCCATGCAGGAAGGCTTCGATGTCGGGCTCGAGATGTCGGGGAGTCCCGCCGCGTTCCGCGAGATGCTGCGGACGATGCACCATGGCGGCTCCATCGCGATTCTCGGCATTCCCTCCGAGGAGGCGGCGATCGACTGGAATCAGGTCATCTTCAAGGGACTCACGCTGAAGGGCATCTACGGGCGGGAGATGTTCGAGACCTGGTACAAGATGGCGAGCCTGCTGCAGAGCGGGCTCGAGCTGCGGCCCGTCATCACGCATCACTTCGCGGCGCAGGAGTACGAGCAGGCGTTTCAAACCACGGCGTCGGGACGATCGGGGAAGGTCATCCTCGACTGGACCCAGCTGTAGCCGGGCCCCTACTTCACCGTGCAGAAGCAGTACGCGTAGAGCCGGTTCGGGAGCGTAAAGCGGCTCAAGCGCTCGATCTCCTGGCGGAGGGGATCGAACGGATGCGCGACGGCCGCGGCCGAGCGCGCGCCGGGATCGGCTTCGTACAGCACGCGCGCGCCCATGGAATTGATCTCCAGGGCAAGCTCCTGGGCCCAGGTGAGCTGCGGCTGCACGAACACCACGCGGTAGCGTGTGAGCTTGGCGAGCCGCGCCGCCGCCTTCACCGCGTCGTCGAGATAGCCCAGATGATCGACGAGGCCGTTGCGCTGAGCGTCGATGCCGGACCAGACGTGGCCCTGCCCGATCGCGTTCACCTCGTCGAGCGTCTTGTGGCGCCCCTGCGCCACGTGTGCGACGAACTGGCTGTACCCGAAGTCCACGGTGTCCTGGAGCAGCGCTCGGGCCTCATCGTTCAGCGGCCGCTCGACCTGCAGCTGGCCGGAGAGCGGAGTCGTCCCGACGCCGTCCACGTTGACGCCGATCTTGGCCAACGTCCGGTTGATCGTGGGAATGACGGCGAAGATGCCGATCGAGCCGGTGATCGTCGCCGGGCTCGCCCAGATCTCATCGGCTGGCGCCGAGATGTAGTAGCCGCCGGATGCCGCGAGGCTGCTCATCGAGACGACGACCGGCTTGCCGGCGGCCTCGAGCTGGCGGATTTCCTGATAAATCTCATCGGAGGCCGTCACGCTGCCCCCGGGGCTGTCGATCCGCAGCACCACCGCCTTGATCCGGTCGTCGAGGCGCGCTTGGCGGATCAGGCGTGCGAGCGAGTCGCCGCCGATCGTGCCGGGAGGCTGATCGCCATCGAGAATTTCGCCCGAGGCGACGATCACGCCGATGCGCGTGCGGTCGCCCCGGCCCGGAGCCCCCTGCGCATGCACGATCCGCGCGTAATCGTCGCTCGACACCGAGCGGAACGAGCCGGTCGAATCGTCCTCGCCCACGAGGTCGACGAGCCGCTGCTCGACCTGCTGCTTCGACTTGAGGCCGGTGACGAGCCCGGCCTTCAGAGCGGCCTCGGCCATCGAGCCGTTGGCCGCGGCGGTCGTCTGGGCGAGCGTCGTGACATATTGATCGATCGCGCCGGGAGCGAGATGACGGGCGGCGATCACATCTCTCTGGTAGGTGGACCACAGCCCGCCGAGATACTCGAGGCTTTGCGCGCGGTCCTCGCTCGACATGCTGTCGCGCGTGTACTGCTCGACGGCGCTCTTGAACGCACCGACGCGGAATACGTTGATGTCCACGTCGAGCTTGTCGAGCACGGTCTTCAGGTACAGGGGAAAGCGGCCGTAGCCGTCGATCAGCACGGAGCCGAGCGGGTCGAGGTAGATCTCATCGGCCTGAGCCGCGAGGTAGTACTGATCGCGCCCGAACGAGGAGCCGAAGGCGATCACCTTCTTGCCGGAGGCGCGAAACTCACGGATCGCGCGCGCAAGCTCCTCGAGCGGGGCCAGCCCATCCGCACCGTCGAAGTCGTCGAGCTCGAGGACGAGGACCTTGATCCGCGAGTCGCTCTCGGCGCCGTGAATGCCGTCGATGAGGTCCCACAGCAGCGTCTCGCCGTGTCCCTGGCCCTGCACCTGCGAGATGGCGCGCTGCAACGGATCCCCGGAGAGCTGCTCGACGAGCTCGCCCTCCGGCTTCACGAGCAGAGCGGCGGTGTCCGGTACCCGCGGCGTCCCGACGCGCAGCACGCCGACGACGAGGCCGAGAAGCACCAGCAGCAGCAGCAGGTGCAGAACTTTGCGCAGTCCGTCGAGACCGCGCAGTATCCCCCACAGCACCGACCGTATCGCGCTCATGGCCTCGCTCGAGACTAGACCTTCTCCTCGATGCGCGCCGCCTTGCCGGAGAGGTCGCGCAAATAGTACAGCTTCGCGCGCCGCACGCTGCCCCGGCGCTTCACCGTGATGTCGCTGATCGATGGGCTGTAGGTCTGGAAGACGCGCTCGACGCCTTCCCCGTGCGAGATCTTGCGCACGGTGAAAGAGGAGTTGAGCCCGCGATTGCTCCTCGCGATGACCACTCCCTCGTAGGCCTGCATGCGCTCGCGGTCGCCTTCCACGACCTTGACCTGCACGACGACGGTGTCACCCGGCTTGAAATCCGGAACCTCGCGGGTCATGCGACTCTTCTCGATTTCCTGCACGATCTTGCTCATGGCACTCACCTTCCCGTACTCCCTCGCCCGCTTGGCGCGCGGCGAGAAACTCATTCAGCGCGCGGCTCGCCCGCGGGGCGAGTCCGTGCTTCGCGATCCAATCCGGCCGGCGCATCCAGGTCCGCGCGACCGACTGTCCGTAACGCCAGCGCTCGATGTCGGCATGGTTGCCCGAGAGCAGCACCGGCGGCACGGCGAGCCCCTCGAACACCTCCGGCCGCGTGTAGTGCGGCCAGTCGAGCAGTCCCTGCGCGAAGGATTCCTCCACGCTCGAGCGCTCGTCCCCGAGCGCTCCCGGCAGGAGCCGCACGACGGCGTCGATCACCGCGAGCGCCGGCACCTCCCCGCCGCTCAGGACGTAGTCGCCGACCGAAAGCTCGCGATCGGCGCCGAGCGCGACGACCCGCTCATCGAGCCCCTCGTACCGGCCGGCGATCAGCAGGAACCCCGGCAGCCCCGCGAGCTCCTCGGCCCGCCGCTGATCGAACATCTCGCCCTGCGCCGTGAGGCAGATGCGCGGACTGCCCTCGGGTAGCCGCGCATGGGCGGCGCGTATCGCCGCAAGCATCGGCTCGGGCTTCAGCACCATCCCCGGCCCGCCACCGTACGGCCTGTCATCGACGGTCCGGTGCGGGTCGCTCGTGTGTGCCCTCGGATCCTCGGTGCCCACCACGGCGAGCCCCCGCTCCAGCGCGCGCCCGACCACCCCGAACGCCAGGGCGTCCCGCAGCATCTGCGGGAACAGCGTGACGACCTCGATCCGCATAGTCATTCGAGTGCGGCCGGCCAGTCCACAACGATCCGGCCGGCGTTCAGGTCCACCTTGCGCAGGTGGCGGGGTATCGCCGGAATCCAGTACTGCTCCCCGCCCTGCACCACCATCACCGGGCTTGCCGGAGCCTCGACGAAGTGCACCACCACGCCGAGCTCCGCTCCCTCGAGATTGCACACCACGAGCCCTATCAGGTCCACCTGATAGAAGCGCCGCCGGCCCGGAGGCGGCAGCGCGCTGCGCGCAACCTCGACCGACGCGCCTCGCAGAGCCGCCGCGGCCTCCCGATCGTCCACTCCCTCGAGACGGACGACAAGGCCCTCGCCTTGCCCACGGCCTTCGAGCACTCGCCTCTCCGAGCGCTCCTCGGGCCCGGTCCTCACGCTCCAACGCTCGAACTTGAGCAATCCCTCGGGCGGGTCGGTGTAGGAGCGC
The DNA here is from genome assembly GCA_030040795.1 of Gammaproteobacteria bacterium. Taxonomy (GTDB): domain Bacteria; phylum Pseudomonadota; class Gammaproteobacteria; order Steroidobacterales; family Steroidobacteraceae; genus JASHUC01. Next base: position 4,869 of record JASHTA010000398.1, read on the forward strand.
ACCCGCACCCAGCCCTTGATGCCGAACGGGCCGCCGAGGCGCCCGAGCTCGACCCAGATGCGCGCGCTCAGGCGGCCGCGGCCTGCTTTCGGTAGGACTTCACGAGCGAGCGGACGCGGTCCGACTGCTGCGCGCCGTGGCTCAGCCAGTACTCGATGCGCGGCAGGTCGAGCCTGAGCTTCGGCTCCCCGCGCCGGGCGATGGGATTGAAGAAGCCCACCTGCTCCAGGCTCGCGCCCCCTTGCCTCTTGCGGCTGTCCGTGACGACCACGTGGTAGAAGGGCTGGTTGCGCGCGCCGCGGCGCGTCAGGCGAATCGTAACCATGATGTCTGCGGATCTCGGCCCGTCCGGGCAGGAAAAAGAGCGCGGATTCTACGCAAAGCGACCCGAATTGGCTATGCGGGCGGCAGCCTGCCGCGCAGGGTACCCATCATGCGGCGCAGACGCCCGCCTTTCATGCTCTTCATGACCCGCTGCATCTCGAGGAACTGCTTGAGCAGCTTGTTGACATCTTGCACCTGCACGCCCGCCCCCCGGGCGATACGCCGACGGCGTGAGCCATCGATGAGGCCCGGCTGCCGGCGCTCGCGGGGCGTCATGGAGTTGATGATCGCGATCTGGCGCCTCACCTGCAGGTCACCCTGATCGGATGCGAGGCCTTGCTGCGCCGCAGCCGCCGGCAGCTTATCGAGCAGGGCCGACATGCCGCCCATTTTCTGCAGCTGCTCGAGCTGCCCGCGCAGGTCGAAGAAGTCGAAGCCCTTGCCGGTGATCACCTTGCGCGCGAGCCGCTCGGCCTCGTGCGTATCGACCTGGCGCTGGACTTGCTCGACCAGGGCGACGACATCCCCCATGCCGAGAATGCGCGAGGCCATTCGCTCCGGATCGAAGGCTTCGAGCGCTTCCGTCTTCTCGCCGACACCGAGGAACACGATCGGACGGCCGGTGATCTCGCGCACGGAGAGCGCGGCGCCGCCGCGCGCATCGCCGTCGGCCTTGGTGAGGATGACGCCCGTCAGATCGAGGGCCGCGTTGAATGCGCGCGCCGCATTGACCGCGTCCTGGCCCGCCATCGCGTCCACGATGAACAGGCGCTCGTGGGGCTGGACGGCGGCGTCGATCTCGC
>JASHTA010000399.1 GCA_030040795.1 Gammaproteobacteria bacterium
GTACGCAGCGCTTGCGCCGCCTGGCGGCGATTGAGCTTGTCCGCCTTGGCCAGCAGGACGTGGATGCGGCGGGCCGCGGGGTCGGCCCACTCGACGAGCGCAAGGTCGGCCTCGCCCACGCCGCGGCGCGCGTCCACGATCACGAACAGGCCGTACAGCGACCGGCGCGCGCGAAGGGCATCGATGAGCGGTCCCCAGTCGAGGCGCTCGCGCTCGGAGACCCGCGCATAGCCGTATCCAGGGAGGTCCACGATCCGGCGCTCGGCGCCGAGGTCGAAGAAATTGACCAGCCGGGTCCGTCCGGGTGTCTTGCTCGCGCGCGCGAGGGAGCGCCGCGCCAGGATGGCGTTGATGGCGCTCGACTTACCCGCATTGGAGCGGCCGGCGAACGCCACCTCGGCGCCCCGATCGGTGGGAAACTGCGCGGAGGCCGCGGCGCTCAGGAGAAATCGAGCTTCGGCAAACCGACTCATGGACCGGCAGGCATCCGCCCCTCAAACGCCGAAAATCGTAGTGTACAATTCGCGGCCTTTATACCCGAGCCGAGGTTCACGCATTGAGCCCACAAGTCGAAGCACTTGCCGGCGCATCTTGCCGGCAGGGAGGCGAGGCCCTTAGACGGTCTCGATTCATTGCCGCGCTGGCCACCCTTGCGATCGGTCTGCCGGCCGCGTCGTGGGCCGCCGGGCCTGTCCTCACGCTCTATCCCTACGGTGATGGCTCGGCTGCGGCGGGCGCAGCCAAGGCGGTAGTCTGCGCGGCATGCCATGGCCCGAACGGCAACAGCACCAACCCGCTGTGGCCCCGGCTCGCCGGCCAGGACGCGGTGTACCTCGATGAGCAGCTCCAGCTGTTCAAGGCGGGGGTACGCAACAACCCCGTCATGATGCCGATGGCGACCACGCTGTCGAACCAGGATATCGACAACATCTCGCTGTACTTCGAGTCCCAGACGCCCGTCGGGGGCGAGGCCGATCCGTCCTACTGGAAGGCCGGAGAGATGCTCTACGAGTACGGCGACTCCGGCCGGAACATTCCGGCCTGTCGCGCCTGCCACGGACCCCTGGGCGAGGGCAACCTGGCATCCGGGTATCCGGCCCTGCGCGCCCAGCATGCGCAATACATCATCAAGGAACTGCAGGACTTCGCCGACGGTATGCGCTATGCCGGTGCCGCGCCCGGCAAGCCGCAGAGCCGCAACGGCTCCATCATGACGAGCATCGCGAAGCTGCTGACCCCCGAGGACATTCGCAACGTGGCATCCTACGTTCAGGGCATGCGCTGAATCTGGCACGCCCCACTCGGCCCGCGCCCCGCGGAGGGCGGCGGCGCCGTTCGCGCGGAGGTTTGCGATGAAACGTCCCTTCATCCTTGTCGTTCTCCTCGCCGCCGCGAGTCTCGGCGCCTGCAGTCGCCAGGCGTCGCAAACTTCGTCCTCGGCGGCAGCGCCGCCAGCCGCCGAGGCACAGCAGCCGGCAAGCCATGCCGCGACGGCCCCGTCACCGTCCGCGACCGCGGTGCAAGCGGCGGCACAGTCGGCGGCCGCGCAATCGGCGGCACAGCCCGCAGCCGCCGAATCGAGCACCGAAGCCCAGGATGAGCCGGGCACCGCATCGCTCGAGCACATTGCGTCCATGCCGTCCAACGAGCAGCTTCCGGATGGACGCTGGAAAGCCGGCGTCAACTACGACGTGATCTCACCTGCGCAGCCCACCACCGCTCCCCCGGGCAAGGTTGAGGTGATGGAGGTCTTTTGGCTGGGCTGTCCCCACTGCTATGCGTTCGAGCCGTACATCCGTGCGTGGCTCAAGAAGAAACCCTCCTATATCCAGTTCGTGCGCGTGCCCGTCATGTGGGGTCCCGTCCACCGCCTGCATGCTCAGCTCTTCTACACGCTCGAGGCGCTCGGGCGCGATGATCTGGTGGAGAAGGCCTACGACACCATCCACCGGGAGAACAATCCCAATCCCCTCATCGGCGACACGGTGCAGGACACGCTCGAGCAGCAGGTCAAGTGGGCGCAGACGCAGGGCATCAAGCCGGACGCCTTCCGCAAGGCATACAGCTCATTTGGCGTGACCACGAGCTTGGAGCACGCGCAGGAGATCACCGATCGGTATCACGTCGAAGGGGTGCCGGAAGTGATCGTTGCCGGCAAGTACTCGAGCGATGTGGGCAAAGCCGGCGGGCACACGCAGATCATACAGCTCATCGACGATCTCGCCGCGTTCGAGCACAACCAGATGCACACGAGCTGATCATCGAGTGTCCGTTGAACGCCACGGTAAGCACGGTGAGCTGGCCACGGTAAGCCGCCCGTGGTAAGCGCCTGCGGCAAATGTCCCGGGTCAATGCCCGCGACAAATGTCCCGGGTCGGTGCCCGCAGCAAAGGCGCGGCGGACGAGAAGTTGGGTTAGACTTTCCCTCTCCGCGCGCCCGTAGCTCAGCTGGATAGAGTACTAGCCTCCGAAGCTAGGGGTCGTGGGTTCGAATCCCGCCGGGCGCGCCACTTTCGATAGAGAAATCCGAGGGTTGGCCCTCATCTGAGCGGCCGGCACTCTCCGCGACCTCAAGCCAATTCTGCGCGCCAGACACTCCCAACCTGGGTGGCGGTTGGCACACTCGGCAACGCTGCAACGATTCACCGCCCGCGTGCTCACCGTTTCGTCATCGCAGGGGTCACCGCTGAGCCCCGCGCCGATCGGCGCCCTGGCCTCG
>JASHTA010000400.1 GCA_030040795.1 Gammaproteobacteria bacterium
TCGAACCCCAGCCTCCCGATGAGCGCATCCACATCCTCTTCGCGGTTGTGCGGTACGATGCCGATCGAGTCCCCCGGCTCGTAGTGGATGTTCGATCCCTCGAGCGAGAGCTCGATGTGCCGCACGTCCTTTGTCGACCGCGACGCCGTGATGCGCTGATTGGCGAGCACCGCGGCCGAGTAGGGATTCTTGCGCGTGTAGGCGTTCGAGACCGAGGCCGTTCTGCGATCCGCGAGAGGCTCCGCGCGCACTTTGAGCGTCGCGGGTCCGAGCACATGCTCGAGCTTTCCGAGCACGGCATCGATCCAACGAGTCGCGGGTGTCTCGAAGTCGACGTCACACTCTTCCCGCGGATGAAATCTCCGGGCACCGAGAGTCTCCAGCCGCGCATCGAACTGCCGGCCGGCTTCGCAGTACCTCTCGTAGCTCGAGTCGCCCAGCGCGAGCACCGCGTATTGGACATGCTCCAGCCGGGGCGCCTTGCGGCTCGCGAGCAGCTCGCTCAACGGCACCGCGCGCTCGGGCGGATCCCCGTCGCCATGCGTGCTGACGATGAGCAGTAGTGTCTGGGCTTCCTGAAGGTGTGTCTTTGTGCACTGCAACATATCGAGCAGTGCGAAACGGATGCCCCGCTCGGCGAGACGGTCGGCGAGCTGCTTGGCGAGACGCTCGGAATTGCCGGTCTGGGAGCCGAACAGGACGGTGACCGCCGGACGCCCGGGCTCGGGCGGGGGAACGGCGATTGGCGCGGCGGCCGCTGGCCCGCCGCCGGCCGGCAGATCGGCGGGCTCGGCATCGATTCCCGCGAGAAAACCGCTCAGCCACGCCCGCTGCTCCCGATCGAGCTTCGCGACGAGGCTTCGCACCTCGGCCGCGAGCGCGGCCGAGAGAGGGGCATTCGCCAAGGGATCGGGGGAAGCCGGGCTCTGCGCTGCCGTTGCACGCGCATTGCCGCTCACGGGTGCAACTCCTTTTCGGCGGACTGAGCTCACGCAGCGTGCACGTTATCACCTCGGATTGCGGCAGAGAAAAGGCTGTTTTCTCTAAGCATATAAGTGCCTGGTATGAGCGCTGGCGCAGCCTAATATGAGAGCTGGCGCACGCTGGCAAGGGCCCGGATGAGGCTGTGGAGCGCACCGGCTGGGTGCGAACTTTTGCGAGCCGGGCGCGTCAGAGCGAGCCGAGATGTTGGCCGTGCGAATAGGCCTGATAGCGGTGCTGGCGCTCGGCGGTGGGCTCGCCCACGCCGACGCAAAGGCCGACTGCACCCGCAGCTACACCCCGCGGAGCGGCCAGCCCGGCAAGGACGTGATGTGGATTCCGACGCCCGAGCCCCTTGTCGGCCGCATGCTGCAGCTCGCGAACGTGAAGCCGACGGATGTCGTCTACGACCTCGGGGCGGGCGACGGACGGATCGTCATCGCCGCCGCGAAGCTCGGGGCGAACGCCGTCGGGGTCGAGTACAACCCGCAGCTCGTGCAGCTTGCCCGGTGCCTCATCGGGGCCGAAGGCCTTTCGGGCCGCGCCCGGATCGTCCAAGGCGATTTGTTTCAAACGAGCTTCAGCGATGCGACGGTGGTTACGCTCTTCCTGCTGCCCGAGCTCGACATGCGCCTGCGGCCCGAGCTCCTCGCCCTGAAGCCCGGCACGCGCATCGTCTCGCACGCCTACCTCCTCGGCGATTGGCCGCCGGACAGGCGCATCATCACGCCCGATGGCATGGCTTACCTGTGGGTCGTGCCGGCGCCGGTTGATGGAAGCTGGACATTCCGCAGCCGAGCGAGCAGGGATCAATTCACGGTCACCTTCATTCAGAGCTATCAGCGCCTGCGCGGTATCGGGGCTAATGGCTCGGTTCTCACGGATACCCAGCTGAGCGGCACCGACGTCGAGTTTGATTTTCCCGATGGAGGCGATCCCACTCATGTGACGGGCCAAGTCGATGGGGCGCGGATCCTCGCCAAGGTCACCCGGAACGGGCGGACAACGGACTACGTGGGCACGCGCTCGTGAGCGGCGCGGCGCAGAACGATTCCTGATGAATCAGCGCCCGCGTCCGGCTCCGGACGCGTAAGCGGGAGCCGGCTCGCTCGGGCGCGCGAATCGGGCCAAGTCCGTCGAGAAGACGCCGGTCACGAGGAGGCGGTACTCCCCATCGTCCATGAGCTCGACGGTGTTGCGGCCTCTGACCTTCGCCTCGTACAGCGCCTGGTCGGCGAGCTGCAGCGCGCCGCGGCACTCGCGGTCGTCGGAGGGCTCGATGGCCGCGACCCCGATGCTGATCGTGACCATCTCGGCGGTTCGGGAGCCGCGGTGCTCGATGCCGAGGTCCATCACCGCGCGGCGCATTCGCTCGGCGATCTCCTTCGCCTCCCCACTCGGCATGTCGTAGAGGATCGCGGCAAACTCCTCGCCTCCGTATCGGGCGAGAATGTCGAGCGGGCGTTGAACGAAGCCCTGCACCGTCCGGGCGACGCTGCGCAGGGCCTCGTCGCCTGCAAGATGTCCATACCGGTCGTTGTACGCTTTGAAATGATCGACATCGATCAACAGAATCGACAGGCTCCGGCGATCCGCGACAGCCTGCTGCCAGATTCGCACGAGGTGCTCGTTGAAGACGCGGCGGTTCTTCGTTCCGGTCAGCGCATCGCGCTGTGCGAGCTCCGAGATCAGATGACTCTCGAGAAAGCTGCCGCGCGTGCGCGTCTCGATCTGCAGCGCGGCGATGGCTCCGCCGATGAGCGTACCGAGGAGATAGACGCAGGACCTGAGCGTGAGCGGCAGAGGGAGGCCCGAGAGACAGGCGGAGGCGACGAAGGAGACGGCGACGAGCGAGGCCGACAAGAGCGAGGTGCGGAACTGCAGTCCGAGAAAGTAGAACGCGCTGATCAGCATCACCGGCACTGCCATGAGCAGCACGGTCTCTCCGTGAGCGGCGGCTTGCGCGATGTGCGCGGCCGCAACCGCACTTCTCAGCGGCACCAGGACGTTTGCAACGGCCAGGTACCGCTGCTCGAACGTCGGGCTCCAGGAAAGCCCGGCGAGCGCGAGGGAGCTCGCGACGATCAACACGAGCTCCGCCAGCACGAGGGGGGTCGCCAGCCCCGTCACGATTTGCTCGACCATGTGGCCGGCGGAGAGGGCGACCGCGCACGTGCAAACCGTGCGAATCAGGGCGCGGTTTCGGACCAGCTCGATCCGCACGTACTCCGATTCGAGCTCGGGCCGGAAGCGCCGATGGGGGTCGGCCCGCCGCAGCTCCGCCGCGTACGGTGAGTCGGGAAGGTCACCGAGGTTCGGTCGGGGCACCGCAGGCATTTTGCGACAATATGCCTGTGGCGCCTTCCCGGATGTGATCCGTTCCAGACTCCAGCCCGATGGAGCCGGCCGGAGCGGCAAAACTGCGCCTCTATGGCCTCATTTTGCGGCAGCCACGCGGTTGGCCTGCTCGGCATCGGCCAGCGGCCTGACCGGCGCGAGCCAGGCGTCCGCGCGCGGCGTTTCACTCTCGTCGCTCAGCCAGGTGAAGAGCAGGCTGTGCCAGAGGATCCGCTCCACGTATTCCCGCGTCTCGTTGTAGGGGATGTTCTCGATCCAGATATCGGCGTCGACCGGCTGCGACGGTAGCCAATGCGTGACGGCCTTCAACCCGGCGTTGTAGCTGGCGAGCGCGACGGGGATCTGCCGGTCGAACCGGTCGAGCAGCATGCGCAGGCGTTCGGCTCCGAGCGAGATGTTGATGGCGGGGTCGAACAGGTCTGCGGGAGTGGGGCGCGACAGCTTCCAGTAGCGAGCCGTGCGGCGGGCCGTATCGGGCATCAACTGCATCAGTCCGAGGGCGCCGGCCGATGAGACCGCATCGATCCGATAGAGGCTCTCCTGGCGGATGACACCGTAGACGAGGTCCGGCGTCAGCTGCGCGAGCTGTGCCGCAGCTTTCACTTCGGCGTCGAACGGACGCGGGTAAAGCAAGGTGTAATCGTTGAACACGCGCTGCGCCGTGGCGGTCTCGACGGTCTCGTCGTACCAGCCCCAGTCCGCGGCGAGATGAATCGCTTGCAGGCGCTCGTCCGGGGTCAGGGCCGCATAGGCGAAGTGCCATTCGGCCGCCGCCTGGCGTTGCATCCCACAGAGAAAGAGCTCGCGCGCCCGTACGAGCGCAGGCACGTCCCCGATGGCTGTCAGCACCGCAGGCTCCACCGGAAGAGCTTGCAGATGCGGGGTGACGGGACGGCCCAAGCGTGCCGCTGCGAGCGCCGAGTAGTAATCGTCATCCGCGAGCACCGACTCGTAGAGCTGCCTCGCTTGCTCCGGGTGCTGCAGCTCCTGCGCGGCGCGTGCAGCCCAGTAGCGCCAGCGGGCACTCTGCTGCGCCTGCTGCGACAGAGCGGCGATGGAGCTTTCAACGAGCCGCCAGTCTTTCGCCCAGAGCGCGGCGCGCGCGCGCCACTCGAGCGCCGAGTCGTCGAGATCGCCGGGCGCCACACGCTGGAAGTACTCGAGCGAGGCGGGGTCGCGATCCCAGGCGAGCGAGAGTGCGAGCGCGACAGCGTAGGGGCTGGCGGCCTCGCGGCTGAGGTGGCGCGCCGCGATGAAGCCCGTGTAGCGCTGCTCCGCCGCAGGCGGATCCTCGCGAGCGAGACGAGTCCAGCCCGCGAGGAGCGCGGCTGACTCGACCGGCATGTCAGGCGAGCCGATCAGAGCGTCGACGGCCCGCCGCGGGGTCTCCAGGAGCGAGGCCCACTCGAGCAGAGGGGCAGCTCGATCGGTCGGCAGCTGCGCGATGATTTGGCGGGCGAACGCCGTATCCGAGCCTGCAAGCGCAAGGCGTGCGCGCTCGTCGATGAGCGCCGTCGTAAGCAGGCCGTTCTGTCGGAGCCAGTCGAACGCGGACGCGCACTCCGGCAGGCTGTGCGGCGTGAGCCATTCCTGCTCGATGTCGTGTACGAGGCTGTCCGTCTTGCCGAGCGCGATGCGGGCGGTAAAGCTCTCGCAGCGCAAGGCGTCGTCCGCGGCCGTGTCGCGATACACCTGCAGGAACTGCGACCACTGCGAGCGCCGCGCGAGGCTCTCGAGCCAAGCGTGCCGGAGGTCGCGCGAGACCGGCACATCGGCATAGGCTGCGATGAAGTCCGCGGCCCGCTGGTCCACCGGCGCAAGCGAATCCGGGCTGCCGAGCAGCGCCTGCTCGATACGCGCGGCCTGCAGGTAGGGGTAAAGCGGGTAGGCCTTCAGGGCCGCGCTGTCGTGGGACGCCGCATCAGGGAGATTGTCCGCGACTTGCGCATAGGCCTCCTGAAAGGCCTTGCGCGCGCTTGCGTAGGCTGCCGCGCTCCGGTTGCCCTCGGCGCGGGCGGAGAGCGGCAGAGCGAGGGCGATCGACAGCGCCAGCGCGATGGCCGAAATCCGGCGGACGATGCGACCCGCGATCCCCATGCGCGTAGGTTAGCGAGAGCGGCGGGCGCTGGCCAGCCGCGGTAGCTCCCGCGCGACGAGAGTAGGCTATGCTCGAGCGCTGAGACAACCGAAAGGCGGATGCAATGAGGATGCGCAGACTGGGAAAGCAAGGACTCGAGGTCTCTGCGCTCGGGCTCGGGTGCATGGGCATGAGCCAGTCCTACGGCACGCCGGACGATGCAGAGTCGATCGCGACGATTCACCGCGCGATCGATCTCGGCGTCACGTTCTTCGACACGGCGGAGGTGTATGGACCGTACGTCAACGAGGAGCTGCTCGGGCGCGCCATCGCGGGACGCCGCGATGGGCTCGTGATTGCGACGAAGTTCGGCTTTCGTCTGGAGGATGGACGCATCGTCGGGACGGACAGCAGGCCCCAGCGGGTGCGCGAGGTGGCCGAAGAATCATTGAAGCGGCTCGGCACCGATCGCATCGACCTTTTCTATCAGCATCGAGTAGACCGGGACGTGCCGATCGAGGACGTGGCTGGCGCGGTGGGCGACCTCGTTCGAGCAGGCAAGGTTCGTTACTTCGGCCTCTCGGAGGCGGGCGAGGCGACGATCCGCCGCGCGCATGCCGTTCATCCCGTCTCGGCTCTGCAGAGCGAGTACTCCTTGTGGGAGCGCAATCTCGAGCCCCGCATCATCCCTTTGCTCAGAACGCTCGGGATCGGCCTCGTGCCATTCTGTCCGCTCGGCCGCGGATTTCTGACAGGGACGGTACAGCGAGCCGAGGCGTATCCGCCGAACGATTTTCGCCACCATGATCCCCGGCTGCAGGGCGCCCACTTCGATGCCAATATGCGGGCCGCGGCCGCAGTGCGCGAGCTCGCCGCTGCAAAAGGCGCGACGCCGGGCCAGGTCGCACTCGCCTGGCTGCTGCACCAGGGTGAGGACATCGTGCCCATCCCGGGCACCAAGCGCCGCTCCTATCTCGAGGAGAACGTCGCATCCGCCGAACTGTCGCTGTCGGCCGAGGAGCTTCGGCGGCTGGACGGTGCGATGTCACCGGACAACGTTTCCGGTCCGCGCTACAACGAGCGGATGATGTCGTTCGTCGATCGGTAGACGCGGCGGCCGGGGATAAAAATAAGGGGAAAGCAATGAAAGCGCTCGTGGGGGTCGGGTTTCTCGCACTGTGTTGCACCGCTCGGGCGGCCGACAAACCCTTGCTCCTGCTCCAGGATCCGACGCTGTCGAAGACGCAGATTGCCTTCGAATATGGCGGGGAGCTGTGGGAGGTGCCGCGCGAGGGAGGCCAGGCGCACGTGCTGGCGAGCGGCATGGACCTGCTCGATGGGCCGATCTTCTCTCCCGACGGCTCGAGGGTCGCGTTCACAGGCACGTACGACAGCAACACAGACGTGTACGTCGTGACGGCGACCGGCGGGCAGCCCGTGCGCCTGACGTATCATCCGGGTCCGGATGTGGCCGTCGGGTGGACGCCGGACGGCAAGAGCGTGCTGTTTCGGTCCAGCCGCTACAGCTACTCCGACCCCGATCAGCTGTTCACGGTGCCTGTCGCCGGCGGCTTTCCGAAGGAGCTGCCTCTGCCGGAAGCGGAGACCGGTGCCTATTCCGCGGACGGCAGCCACATCGCCTACGTGCCGGGCTTGCAGTGGGAGCCATTCTGGAAGGGCTACAAGGGCGGCCAGCACACCGAGATCTGGATTGCGCGCCTCTCGGACTCGAGCGTGGTGCGGATTCCGGGCGAGGATGCCAATGCGAACGACGCCATGTGGGCCGGCAAGACGGTCTACTTTCTCTCCGACCGGGATGGCCCGATCACGCTCTTCGCCTACGACACGGATTCCGGAAAGGTCCGACGGCTGATCGACAACAAAGGCTTCGATATCACCTCGGCGTCCGCCGGTCCGGACGGCATCGTGTATTCGCAGTTCGGCCAGCTGCATATCTACGACTTTGCGACGGGCGCAACGCATGCCGTGCCGATCACGGTCTCGAGCGACCTGCCGCAGCTGCGGCCGAGGTTCGAGGATGTGACGAAGCAGATCGTGAGCTACGGCATTTCCCCGAACGGAGTGCGCGCGGTGTTCGAGGCGCACGGGGAAATCCTCACCGTGCCGACCAAGCACGGCAGCGTCGTCAACATCACCCACAGTCCCGGGGTGATGGACCGCGAGCCGGCCTGGTCCCGGGACGGCAAGTCCATCGCCTATTTCTCCGACCGCGACGGCGAGTACGATCTGTACATCAGCCCGCAGGACGGCATCGGCCCGGTGCGCAAGATCGCCCTCGGACAAACCGACGCCTTTTACGAGCAGCCAGTCTGGTCGCCCGACAGCAAGAGGATCGTATTCGCCGATCAGAAGCTCAATCTCTGGTACGTGGACCTCGAGGCGCGCAATTCGAGTCCGGTGCGCGTGGACACCGACGCGAGCGCGGCGCTGAGCGAGCTCGAGCCGAACTGGTCGCCCGACAGCCGCTGGCTCACCTACGCCAAGTTGATGCCGAACAACCTGCACGCGGTGTTCGTGTACTCGCTCGCCGACGGCAAGTCGCACCAAGTAACGGACGGCACGAGCGACAGCCTGCACGCCGTGTTCGATCCGGCCGGCAAGTACCTGTACTTCACCTCGAGCACCGATACCGGGCTCAGCGAGGGCTGGCTCGATCTGCTGAGCGTCGAGCACCCCGTGACTCGCCATGTCTACTCGCTGGGGCTCGAGGCTGGCACCGCCTCGCCTGTCGCGCCGGAGGCCGGATTCGAGACCGGGGCAGCCGCATCGGGCCAGAGTGCGCCGGCCGGCGGGGCGAAGGGCGCGGGCGGCGACGAGAAGTCCGCCTCCGAGAAGGATGCATCGGCGAAGGCCGGCTCGGAGAAGAGCGAGTCGGAGAAGGGCGGGTCGGAGAAATCCGCGACGACCCATCCGGGAGCGACGGTGAAGGTCGCGATCGATTTCAACGACATCGAGTCGCGCGCGGTACCGCTGCCCATCGCGCCGGCGAACTACGTCGGCTTGGAAGCGGGTAAGTCCGGAATCCTCTTCCTGGTGCGGGCGCCCCTCGTCATCCTGCCCCAGGATCAGGGACCGAACGGCGTGCCGGTCGCCGTGCTGAGCTTCGATCTGAGCTCGAGGAAGCTTCAAACCGTGCAGGACGGTGTCACCAAGGCCGCGCTGTCCGCGAGCAAGCAGCAGCTGCTTTACCAGCGGGGGGCCAACTGGTTCATCGCCGATGCCCAGCCGAGCGCCAAGCCGACGCAGCTCGATATCGCGAGCCTGCGGGTGCGAGTCGACCCGCAGAAGGAATGGGCGGAGATGTACCACGACGCCTGGCGCATCGAGCGGGCGTACTTCTACAACCCGACCTTCGACGGTCTCGACGTCGATGCGGCGGAGCGCGAATTCGCCCACTACCTGCCCGGCATTGCAAGCCGCGATGGGTTGAGCTTCCTGTTCCGGGAGATGCTGAGCTACCTGTCCGTCGGACACATGTTCATCCGGGGCGGCTACGTGCCCAAGATGGAGGAGATCAACGTGGGGCTGCTCGGCGCGGACTTCGACGTCGAGCACGGACACTATCGCATCAGCCGCATCTTCACGGGCGGGAAGTGGAATCCGCAGATCTACGCACCGCTCGCGCAGCCGGGCTTGAGCGTCAAGGCAGGTGACTATCTCCTCGCGGTGAACGGCGATCCAATCGACGGCGGGCAGAGCCTCTACGAGGCTTTCGTGGATCTCGCGAACAAGACAGTGACGCTCACGGTCGGCGCGAGCCCGGACGGGCGGGGCGCCCGTCAGATCACGGTGAAGACCATTCCGAGCGAGCAAGCGCTGCGCAACGCAGCGTGGATCGAGCACAACGCGGAGGTCGTGGATCGGTTGTCCGCAGGACGACTGGCGTACGTGTACTTGCCGGATACCTCGGGCGGGGGCTTCACGAACTTCAACCGCTACCTCTACTCGCAGGTGGACAAGCAGGGCGTCGTCATCGACGAGCGCTTCAATCACGGCGGCCTTCTATCCGAGTATTTCATCCGCGCTCTGCAACTCGAGCCGATGAGCCTCGGTGTCGAGCGCTGGGGGACCCGACCGACGTACGTCCTGCCGCTCGAGGCGGTCTTCGGGCCCAAGGTGATGATCATCAATCAGTACGCCGGCTCGGGCGGCGATGCGCTGCCGTGGTATTTCGAGATGGCGAAGGTCGGTCCGGTGGTGGGCGAGCGGACCTGGGGCGGACTGGTCGGGATCGGAGGGTATCCGCAGCTCATGGACGGAGGCACCGTGACCGCGCCGCGCTTCGGCGTCGAGGGTCTCAACGGTACTTTCCCTGTGGAGAATCACGGCATCGCGCCCGACGTGACGGTGTGGCAGGACCCCGCGCAGGTTCGCAAGGGCCACGATCCCCAGCTCGAGCGCGCCGTGGCCATCGCGCTCGAGCAGCTGCGGGAGCATCCGCCGGCGCACTACGAGCGGCCGCCGTGGCGCAACTATCACCCGCATCTGCCCCCGCTGCCGAGCGGGGGCTGAGCATGGGCATCATGCGGCTTGAGGTAAAATGGACGGGAGACAATTGAGGAATACGCGAGCGAAGTTGCCATGAGCCTGAAGATCGAGCCCATCCTGCCGAGCTTCGGCGCCGAAGTCTCCGGCGTCGATATCACGCAGCCGCTCGACGATCGGACGCGTAGCGCCATCATCGAGGCGCAAAACCAGTACGGGATCACGGTCTGGCGCAATACGGGTCTCGACGACGAGACTCACATCGCGTTCAGCCGC
>JASHTA010000401.1 GCA_030040795.1 Gammaproteobacteria bacterium
TCCAGCTCAACGTGATGCTGCCCGTCATCGCCTACAACCTGCTCGAGAGCATCCGGCTGCTCTCGAACGTGCTGCGCCTCCTTGCCGATCGGGCCATCGCAGGCTTCGCAGTCCAACCGGCGCGGCTCGCGGAGGCGCTCGAGCGCAACCCCATCCTCGTCACGGCGCTCAATCCCGTGATCGGGTATGAGAAGGGCGCCGCGATCGCCAAGAAGGCCTATGCCGAAGGCCGACCCATCCGCGAGATCGCCGCGAAGATGACCGATCTGCCGCGCGAGGAGCTCGAGCGCCTGCTCGATCCGACCGAGCTCACGCGTGGGGGTATCAAGGGCGGCGGCGAAGGGGGGTGACGAGGCGTGGACTGGCGCCATCGCATCCGAGAGTGTCTCGCGGGGACCCGCCCCGAGCACGACCCGGCACAGTGGCTGATTCCGGGCCTCACGGCGGCGGAGAGCCACAAGTACCTCGAGTTCCTGCCGGTGGATCCCATCCCGGCGGCCGTGCTCGTCCCCATCGTCGAGCGCGAGCCGGAGGCGACGGTGCTGCTGACGCAGCGGGCGACGCAGCTGCGCCACCACGCCGGCCAGATCAGCTTCCCCGGCGGGCGGCTCGACCCCCAGGACGACAGTCCGCGTACGGCTGCCTTGCGCGAGGCGCGCGAGGAGATCGGCCTCGACCCGGCACTCGCCGAAGTGGTGGGTTATCTGCCGGACCATATCGTCATCAGCGGGTTTCGCGTGACGCCGGTCGTCGCCTTCATCAAGCCTGGATTCGAGCTGCTGCTGCAGGCGGGCGAGGTGCAGGACACCTTCGAGGTGCCTCTCTCGTATCTCTTCGAGCCGGCCAATCACCGGATGCGCCGCCGGCGATTTGGTTTCGGTCGCGGGGAGACCGAAGTCGAGCTCTGCGACATTCCCTACGGAGAGCGCAACATCTGGGGTGCGACCGCCGGGATGTTGATGACGCTTTATCGGCTCTGCGCGCTGGAGCCGGAGCCGACCGCATGACGAAGCCGCCGCAGCCGCTCGCCGCGCTGCTCGAGGTGATGGCGCGCCTGCGCGATCCCGAGCGAGGTTGCCCCTGGGATCTTGCGCAGAGCTTCGCGACCATCGCGCCCTACACGCTCGAGGAGGCCTACGAGGTGGCGGATGCGATCGAAAGCGGCGAGCCGGAGCGACTGAAGGACGAGCTCGGCGACCTGCTGTTCCAGGTCGTCTTCCATGCGCGCCTCGCGGAGGAGCGTGGATGGTTCGATTTCGCCGAGGTCGCCCGCGCGATCGACGAGAAGCTCGTTCGCCGCCATCCGCACGTCTTTGGGCAGCCGCAGGGCGCTCTCGATCGGACGGCGCTCGCGCGCGAGTGGGAGGAGCACAAGGCGCACGAGCGCGCGGCGGCGGCGCAGGTCCGCGGCGAGGAGAGCTCGTCTGCGCTGGCGGGTGTTGCGCTCGCTCTTCCGGCGCTCACGCGAGCCGTCAAGCTCGGCAAGCGCGCGGGTCGTGTCGGCTTCGACTGGACGCTCGCGAGCGACGTGCGCGCGAAGGTCGCGGAAGAGCTTGCCGAGCTCGACGCTGCCGTGCGTGAGAGCGAGCCGCGAGATGCCGCCGAGGCGCCGGCGGCTGCGCCTGCGAGCGTGGTTGAGGAGCTGGGCGATCTGCTCTTTGCGATCGCCAACTGGGGCCGGCACCTTCAGGTCGATCCGGAGGCTGCGCTGCGCGCCGCCAACGCGAAGTTCGAGCGGCGCTTCTCCTGGATGGAGCGCAAGGCGCGCGAGCGCGGCCTCGCGCTGGCAGGGCTGTCGGCCGAGGAGTGGGACGCGCTGTGGCGGGAGTCCAAGAGCGAGGCCGCTTGCCCCGCGTGAGCAGGCCCGGGGCCATCCGTGCTAGTCTCACTCCGAAGCCCTCGTCTTCCCGCCATCCATGCGCAGCCCAGACACCTCCACCTCCTGGCACCCGGCGAGCTGGCAGTCAAAGCCCGCCCAGCAGCAGCCGCGCTACGAGGATGTCGCGGCGGTCGAGCGCGTCATCACCCAGCTCTCCCGGCTTCCTCCGATCGTCGTGTCGTGGGAGGTCGAGGCGCTGCGCGAGCGACTGGCCGCCGCGCAGCGCGGCCAGGCCTTTCTGCTGCAGGGCGGGGACTGCGCTGAGACCTTCGCGGACTGCGAGTCCGACCAGATCGCGAAGAAGCTCAAGATTCTGCTGCAAATGAGTCTCGTGCTTCTGCACGGCCTGAAAAAGCCCATCGTGCGCGTGGGCCGCATGGCGGGCCAGTACGCAAAGCCGCGCTCGGCCGACACCGAGACCCGCCACGGCCTGTCTCTGCCGAGCTACCGGGGAGACCTCGTCAATCGACCGGAGTTCACGGCCGAGGCGCGTGCCGCCGATCCGAGCCTGCTGCTGCGCGGCTACGAGCGGGCGGCGCTGACGCTCAATTTCGTGCGTGCCCTGGTCGATGGAGGGTTCGCCGACCTGCATCACCCGGAGTATTGGGACTTGGGCTTCGTCAAGCACTCGCCGCTGAAGGATGCCTTTCGCAGCATTGCAGAGTCGATCGCCGATGCGCTCGACTTTTTCGAGGGCATCAGCGGCCGTCCGGTGCACGAGACGACGCACGCCAGCTTCTACGCGAGCCACGAGGGATTGCTGCTGCTCTACGAGCAGGCGCAGACGCGCTTCATTCCGCGGCAGAAACGCTGGTACAACCTTTCGACGCACATGCCGTGGATTGGCATGCGCACGGCGCAGCTCGACGGCGCGCACGTCGAGTATTTCCGCGGCATCAGCAATCCGATCGCCGTGAAGGTCGGCTCGGCGATGGATGCGGGCTGGGCCCAGGGTCTGGTGACGGCTCTCAACCCGCAGGGCGAGCCGGGCCGGCTCACGTTCATTCATCGCCTCGGCGTGAAGGACATCGAGAAACGCCTGCCGCCCCTCATCGAGGCCGTACGTCAAACCGGTCAAACGGTGCTCTGGGTATGCGACCCGATGCACGGCAACACGGAGACGACGACCGGCGGCATCAAGACGCGCCGCTTCGAGAACATCCTGAAGGAGATCGAGCTCGCCTTCCGCATTCATGCGGAGATGGGCTCCTACCTCGGCGGCGTGCACATCGAGCTCACGGGCGAGGATGTGACCGAGTGCACCGGAGGGGCGCGCGGCCTGACGGATGCGGACCTGCAGCGCGCCTACCGCTCGAGCGTCGATCCTCGGCTCAACTACGAGCAGGCGCTCGAGCTCGCCCTGCTCATTGCGGAGCGCGCGCACGCCCAGCGGCGTCTCGGCGACTGACCGGACGGCTCACCGGAGTTTCATCGGGCAGCGAAGCACCGTGCACTACGACCGTATCGCCGTCCCCGCGGACGGCGCCAAGATCACGATCAATACCGACGCGACCCTCAACGTCCCGGACCGCCCGATCATTCCTTACATCGAGGGCGACGGCATCGGGATCGACGTGACGCCCGCCATGCTGCGCGTGGTCGACGCGGCGGTCGCCAAGGCCTACGGAGAGCGGCGGAGCATCCGGTGGATGGAGGTCTGGGCGGGCGCGAAGGCGAACCGCCTGTACGGCGAGTGGCTGCCGGAGGAGACGCTCCAGGCGCTGCGGGAGTTCGTCGTCTCCATCAAAGGTCCGCTCGAGACGCCGGTCGGCGAGGGCATTCGCTCGCTGAATGTCGCCGTGCGCCAGACGCTCGATCTTTACGCTTGCGTGCGTCCCATTCGCTACTTTCCGGGCGTGGCGAGTCCGCTGCTCGATGCGAGCCTCACCGACATGGTGGTGTTTCGCGAGAATACCGAGGACATCTACGCGGGCATCGAGTGGCCGACCGGCTCGCCGCAGGCGATGAAGCTCATCGCCTTCCTGCAGCACGAGCTCGGCGTGACGGAGATCCGCTTCCCTGCAAGCTCGGGTGTCGGCATCAAGCCCGTCTCGAAGGAGGGCAGCCAGCGTCTCATCCGCAAGGCCATCCAGTACGCGATCGACAACGATCGGGTCTCGGTGACGCTGGTCCACAAGGGCAACATCATGAAGTACACCGAGGGCGCGTTCCGCACCTGGGGGTACCAGCTCGCGAAGGAGGAGTTCGGGGCCCGCGAGATCGGACCGGGCCCCTGGCTCAGCTTCAACAATCCGCTCACCGGCTCGCAGATCGTCGTGAAGGATGTGATCGCCGACAACTTCCTGCAGCAAGTGCTCATGCGGCCGGAGGAGTACGACGTGATCGCGACGCTGAATCTCAACGGGGATTACATCTCCGATGCGCTCGCTGCCCAGGTCGGCGGCATCGGGATCGCCCCGGGGGGCAACATCGGAGACGGTCCGGCGGTATTCGAGGCGACGCACGGCACCGCGCCGGGCTTTGCGGGCAAGGACCGCGTCAATCCCGGCTCGCTGATTCTCTCGGCGGAGATGATGCTGCGCTATCTCAAATGGACCGAGGCGGCCGATCTCATCTTGAAGGGCGTCGCGCGCACCATCGCGAGCAAGGAGCTCACGTACGATCTCGCGCGGCTCCGTGAGGCGATCCGGGTACCCAAACGCGAGCTCGCGGCACGCAAGAGCGTGGAGGAGGCCTTGCAGCGCCTGATTCCCGGAGCAAAGCTCATGAGCTGCTCGGGATTCGCGTCCGCCGTCATCCGGCACATGAATGACTGACATCTACGATCCGGAGTGCACGCGCTGTCCGCGGCTTGCGTCGTACCTCGCGGAGTGCCACGCGCGCTACCCCGGCTACTGGTGCCGGCCCGTTGCCTCCTTCGGAGACGAGGCGCCGAGCATCGTACTCGTCGGTCTCGCGCCGGGGCTGCACGGCGCGAATCGGACGGGCCGTCCGTTCACGGGCGATTTTGCCGGCATCCTGCTCTACGAGACGCTTTACGCGCTCGGCCTGTCCACGCGGCGCGAATCGGTGTCCGCGGACGATCCATTGAGACTCCGCGGCGTGCGCATCGTGAATTCGGTCAAGTGCGTTCCGCCGGCGAACAAGCCGTTGCCGGAGGAGGTTCGCCGCTGCAACGGTTACCTGCAGGCGGAGCTTGCACAGCTTCGGCCGAGCGCGCGGGTGCTGGTTGCGCTCGGCCGCGTCGGACACGACGCGGCGCTGCTCGCGCTCGGATTCAAGCGCTCGGCATTTCCCTTCTCGCACGGCGCGGAGCATCGGCTCGAGGCCGGGCGGTTCCTCCTCGACTCGTATCATTGCAGCCGCTACAACACACAGACCCGGCGGCTCACGGAATCGATGTTCCGGGCGGTGCTCGAGCGGGCTTGCGAGCTCGCCGGATTGCGGTGAACGCCCGGGCGTTCGATCCGAAGGAGTACGTGGCATCGCTTCCGCGGCGCCCCGGCGTCTATCGAATGTACGGCGCCGGGAGCGTGCTGCTCTACGTCGGCAAGGCGAAGAACCTCAAGGATCGCGTCGGGACGTACTTCAGCCCCGGCAACGTGGCTCCGAAGGTGCAGGCGCTCGTTCAACAGATCGCCGCCATCGAGGTGACGGTCACGAATTCGGAGACCGAGGCGCTGCTTCTCGAATACAACCTCATCAAGGAGCACAAGCCGCGCTTCAACGTCGTGCTGCGCGACGACAAGAGCTTCCCCTATATTCATCTCGCGACGGATCACGAGTATCCGCGGCTCGCGTTCTACCGGGGCTCGCGCCACCAGCCGGGCCGCTACTTCGGTCCGTTCCCGAGCGCAGGCGCGGTTCGCGAGACGCTGCAGGGGCTGCAGAAGCTGTTTCTCATCCGCAACTGCCGCGACACGTTCTTTGCGAACCGCAGCAGGCCCTGTCTGCAGCATCAGATCGGGCGCTGCTCGGCGCCTTGCGTGGGCCTCATCGGCCGCGAGGCGTACGCGGAGGATGTGGCAAGCGCGGTCAAGGTGCTCGAAGGGCGCAGCAGCGAAGTCAATGCGCAGCTTCAGGCCCGGATGGAGCACGCGGCGAGCCGGCTCGACTTCGAGCGAGCGGCGCAGATCCGCGATCAGCTTGCGGCCTTGAAGCGCATCCAGGCCGAGCAGATCGTGACGGCGGAGGCGGACCGGGATGCGGATGTGCTGGCTATCGTGGGGGAGCCGGGCGAGTACGCCGTGAGCGTGATGCTCGTGCGCGGCGGACGCAATCTCGGCACGACGAGCTACTTTCCTCGAGCGACCCTCGCCGAGCCGGAGGAAGCGCTACGGTCGTTCATGCTGCAGTACTACGCCGTTCAAGATCCCGCGCGCGAACTGCTCGTCGGCTGCGAGTTGCCGGACGCCGACTCTCTCGCCCAGGTTCTCGCAGAGCGCGCCGGTCACGAAGTCGGCATCCGGCGGCCGCAGCGCGGCATCGCCGCGAAGTGGATCGAGCTCGGCGTGGAAAACGCGGCGCAGGCGCTTCGCATGAAGCTCGCGCAGCGTCGCGGCGCCGAGGAGATGCTTGCCGCTCTGGCGGAAGCGCTCGACTTGCCGGCGGCGCCGTCGCGTATCGAATGCTTCGACATCAGCCACACGGGAGGCGAGGGGACCGTCGCCTCCTGCGTCGTCTTCGGGTCCGAAGGTCCGCTCAAGAAGGAGTATCGCCGGTTCAATATCGCGGGCGTCACACCGGGCGACGACTATGGCGCTCTGCGGCAGGCGCTGGAGCGACGCTACACCCGGATCCGCAGCGGCGAGGTCCCCGCCCCGGATCTGCTGCTGATCGATGGGGGCGCAGGCCAGGTGAGCGAGGTGCACTCCGTCCTCGCCCCGCTCGGGTTCGAGGATCTGACGCTGGTCGGCGTCGCGAAGGGCCCCGACCGCCGACCCGGGCAGGAGCGGCTCTTCATCTACGGCGCGGCTGCGCCACGCGCGCTGGATCCGCACTCGCCGGCACTGCACCTCGTGCAGCGCGTGCGCGACGAGGCGCACCGGTTCGCCATCACGGGCCACCGCCGCAAGCGCGCGCGGCGCCACAGCGAGTCCGTGCTCGAGGCCATCCCCGGCCTCGGCCCGGCCAAGCGGCGGGCGCTGCTCAAGCACTTCGGCGGATTGCAGGGTGTGCTGCGGGCCGCTATGGCAGAATTCGAGCAGGTCGAAGGCATCGGGGCATCGCTTGCGCGGATCATCTACGAACACCTGCACCCCGGTGCGTGAGCCGGTGCTCGGCAATGCAAGCAGTGGGCTGGCCCTTTAGCTTCTCGTGGATATGTCGGATACCCGGACGGACACCCCCTCGACGCGCGCGGCCGGTGCGTCCACATCCTGGACACTCCCCAACATCCTGACGTGGATCCGGATTGCCGCGATCCCGCTCGTGGTCGTGGCTTTCTATCTGCACGCCCACTGGGCGGATCCTGCTTCCGGATTGATCTTCGCCGCGGCAGGCGTCACCGATACCCTCGATGGGTATCTCGCGCGCAAGCTGGGACAGACCTCGCGCCTCGGCGCCTTCCTCGATCCCGTCGCGGACAAGCTCATCGTGGCGACGGCGCTCGTCCTGCTCGTGAGCCGCGACCCCCGGCCGATCGTCGTGCTGACCGCCGCGGTCATCATCGGCCGCGAGATCGCGATCTCCGCGCTCCGCGAATGGATGGCGGAAGTCGGACAGCGCCGCAAAGTGGCGGTCTCGCTGCTCGGCAAGTACAAGACGATCTTTCAGGTGATCGGCCTCGCCCTCATGCTGTACCGCCACAGCGTGCTCGCCTTTCCGACATACGAGGCCGGGCTCGCTCTCACCGTGCTTGCGGCGGCGTTGACGCTCGTGTCGATGCTGATGTATTTGCGCGTGGCGTGGCCGGATCTGCACGAGCCGTAGCACTCTTCGTTAGGAATTACCCGTAATTTATTGTTATAACAGCTATTTTAGTCGTCATATCGGTTCCGGCTGCCTTGACTTAACCGGCGGCTCACTTAGAATTTTGCGTGCCTTCCACGAGGGGGCGGGAATAGCTCAGTTGGTAGAGCACAACCTTGCCAAGGTTGGGGTCGCGAGTTCGAGTCTCGTTTCCCGCTCCAAATCTCCTTAGATCTGCGTAAGTCCGAACGGCTGAGGGATGAGGTCCGTAAAGGTCTCGAGGCATTGGATGCTTATGAGGCCAAACACGGTTCGTTCGCAGAAAGGGTGCGAGAGCACTATCAGGCGGCCGACGACGATACGCCGTGAGCGCTAGCCAGTACGATGTGTTCGAGAACCCGATTCCGCGCGCTTGTCACAGCGGCCCGACATGAATGCCCGCACCCGCGGTGTGCAGGACGATCGGCTCACCGCCGCCGTTGATCGCTCCGCGTACATGCGAGTGGTCGGCGATCTCGGTGCTGGTCATTGGAAGATCCACGTGAACGCGGCCACCGCTTGTCCAGGCGTCGACTGAGGCGTGCACGGTCTGCGGAAGGAACAGCGTAATGCTGCCGCCGGACGTCGCGAGCGATATGCCGCGGTTTGAGCGGGCCTCCACGGTGATGCCTCCTCCACTCGTTCGGGCCGTGACGTGTCCATCGATACCCTGAAGGCGAATGCCGCCTCCGGAAGTGCGCACGTCGAGATCGCCCGTGCAGTTTTCCAGATGGATGCCGCCACCGGAGGTCTTCAATTCCGCCGGGCCCTTGAGCCCGTTGCCGTGGATACCGCCGCCGGAAGTGCGCATGTCGATCGAGCCGGTGATGTCCTCCAGATAAATTCCGCCGCCCGAGGTTCTTCCCTTCGCATCGGCGGTGAGGCTCCGTATTTCAATGCGGCCGCCGGAAGTGTGAACGTCTACCCGATAGTCGCGGGGTACCGAGATGACAAAGCTCACGCGGGTCAGGGGGAAGAACCAATCGAACCAGCTGCGGAACGAGTCCGTGTCGCTGCGCACCGTGACGCCGGAGGACTCTTGCTCGGCAGTGATCTTGAAGCGGTCAACGAAGGCGTTGGAGCCGGTGATCTCCGCGTGAACCGCAACCTCGCGCGAGTCCTGGCCGACGACCTCAACCGAGCCCATCGAGGTGTCCACGATGAGCTGCCCACCGGGTGAGACGTCGAAGCGCTTGTCGAAGGCTCGCTGCGCGGCCAGCGATGTCGATGCAGCGATGCCGAGCAGCAAGACTGCTGCAAGCTTGTAAGCTGACTTGCCCATGGCGATATTCCGGTTGCCGTTGCACGGCCGCCCTGCGGCGCAGTCGGCGGTCCCTGTGCATTGCTACCCCCGTGGGGGGAGATCGGTTTCACGGATCTTGGCGCGCGGCGATCACGGGTGCAGGTCACCCGATATCGCCTCATCCGGGCCGCTCGAGTCGACGCCAAAGGATGCTGAAGGCGTGTCCGCAAAGAGCAACCACGACACCGAGCAATTGAAAGGCGAAGAATAAGTCCATTTGAGGGCTCCTTGAGTCTGTCGGGGCGGCATCGTACCGACCGCCTGTGACAACGCAGTGACTCAAAGGAAGTGCGTGGCCCGAACTCGCTTCCGGCCCGAACGCGCTTCCGGCGCGTCGCCCGGGCGCGTCGCAGGCCGGCCAATTGCTTCCCGGAAGGCGATACAGTTACGATTCCGCTCGGCTCATCCATTCAAGAGTGAACAAAGGGGGCGGTCCGTGGGGAAACTTTCGTCTCGCTGCTGGCTGGCGCTCTGTCTCGCCGGACTTGCTGTCGCGGGCGCCCGGGCGGCGACCGCGGATTACGCGACCATCGTGCTGAGCGTCAATGTCGCGCGCCCCGCGAATGAGGTCTGGAAGAAGGTCGGGGGCTTTTGCGGTATCGGAGCCTCGCTGAAGATGACGTGCGCCTATACCTCGGGCTCCGGGGACCTCGGCACGGTACGGCTTCTCGCAGGCCGCATTCAGGAGGTCATGGTGGCGCAGACGGCGCATTCTTATACCTACACGCAGCCGGACACCAAGGTCCTCTACCACGGCACGCTCGCCGTGGAGCCGGCCGGGCGGAACCGCTCCAAGCTCATCTACAGCCTCTTTTACGATCAGTCCGGCCTGACGGAACAGGCGAAGGCCCAGACGCGCGACCAGCGTACGAAGGCATTCACTCGCGTGCTCCAGTCGATGAAGAGCCTCGCCGAGAGTCCGTAGCCCGAGACGCTCGCGCATGCTGACCCTCTATTGCTTCGGTCCCGGCGCGAACTCGCTGAAGCCGCTGCTTGCGCTCCATGAAAAGGGTTTGGCATTCGTTCGCAGGCAGCTCAATCCAGCGGTCTTCGAGCATCACGAGGAGTGGTTCAAGAAGATCAACTCCAACGGCCAGGTGCCGGCGCTCGATCACGACGGCAAGATCATCACCGAGTCCACCGTGATCTGCGAATATCTCGAGGACGTTTATCCGGATGCGCCTCGGCTGCGGCCGGACGATCCGTACCGGCGGGCGCAGATGCGGATCTGGACCAAGTGGGTGGATGAGTACTTTTGCTGGTGCGTGTCGACGATCGGCTGGGAGCGCATGGTGAGCCGGATGGCACGCCAGTACACCGATGAGGAGTTCGAGAGCTACGTCAAGCGCATCCCGCTCTACGAGCAGCAAGTCAAATGGCGGCGCGCGCGCGCCGGGTTTCCGAAGGAGCTGCTCGAGGAGGAGATGCGCAAGATCGCCTTCTCGGTGAGGAAGCTCGAGGCGCGCCTCGAAGAGAGCCCCTGGCTCGCCGGCCCGGACTATACGCTGGCCGACATCTGCAACTTCGCCATCGCGAATGGCATGGAGAGAGGCTTCCCGGACCTCGTGAACGAGAAGGATACGCCGCGCCTCATCGAGTGGATCCGGCGCATCAACGAGCGTCCGGCGGCCCGGAAGATGTTCGCCGAGACGCCCCGCGACCGGATCGAGCGGCCGGCACAGTCGGCGGCTCGCAGCGATTGAACGTTCCGCAGCGGCTCGGTGTCACCGCTGCACGGCCCCGTCGCGTCGATTGACGAGGAAGGCGCCGGGCTCTGAAAGGAAGTCCAGCACGATGTCCGCGAAGGCCTGCGGCCGGTCCGTCGCGAGATCGTGGCCGGCGTCGTAAACGTAGACGACGTGGCAACCGGGCAGCAGGGCGCGCCAGCGGCGGCTGGTTTGAGGGGGCGTCTCCCGGTCCCGCGTGCCGAACAGCACGAGCGTTGGGATCTTCAGCGCGGCGAGGCGGGTGACGAGCGTCGAATCCTCCGGCGGAGCGGCAGCCGCAATCACGAGGGCGTGAGCCGCGCTCGGCTGCTCGAGCGCAATGCGCAGAGCGTCCGGCGCAGCTTCCGCGCACGCGAGCAGGTCGAAGCTCTCGCAACCGCCCGCAGTGCGTTTGATTTGAAGGCGCTCCGCAAGAGGCGCGCACTCCGCTGTGCGCGGCAGCATGACGAGCGGCCGGCTCATGCGCCGATCTCGCGGATGGCCGGCAGGATTTGCGTCCCAAATCGCCGGATGGAGACCGTCGCCTTTTCCCCGCTCAGCGCGGGAACCAGATCGAGCACGCCCGCGCCGACCTCGGAGTGAATCCGGCGGATTTGCTCGACCACCGTGCGGGGCGAGCCGAGCAGCATCTGGCCGTTCTCGATCCGGCCGCGGATTCCTCCGGCGAAGGCGGCGGCGACACGTCCGCGCTGTGCATCATCGCGCCCGTAGTAGCCTGCCTCCGCAATCGCGGCCTCGGCGCCTTGAGAGAGCGCGAGGCTGAAGCTGCGCGAGCTTGCGGCCGCGGCGGCGGCGAGATCCTCCATGGCCTCACCGTCGCTTTCTCCGATGTGGAAGGGTACGCGGTAGATGATGTCGTCGGGGCTCGGCGTCCACCCGGCGAGCGCGGCCTGTGAGCGGTAATGGCTCGAAGCCTTGGAGGCCAGAGCCAGCGTGGTGACGGCAAAGCCGAGACCGATGCGGTTCTTCGCCGCGAACTCGCCGGACTCCGGACTCGATCCGGACATGTAGATCGGGGGATGAGGCTGCTGGATGGGCCGCGGCCAGATGCAGACCGCCTTGTACTGCCAGTAGCGGCCTTGCCAACCGAAGGGCTCGGGCTCGGTCCACGCCATGCGGATGAGCTGCAAAGCTTCCTCGAAGCGGCTGCGCGATTCCTTGGGATTCACGTTGTAGGTCACGTACTCGTTCGGCGTGCCCCGAAGCATGCCGGCGATGAGCCGTCCGCCCGACATCGTGTCGAGCATCGCGAACTCCTCGGCGACACGCACCGGATTGAGGATGGGAATGTCGGCGCCGAGCAGGGCGATCTTGGCGCGTTTGACCACCTGGGTGAGGGCACCGGCGATCACCATCGGATTGGGCGTGATGCAGAACGGTCCGTAATGGTGCTCGGCGACCGTGACCCAGTCGAAGCCCACCTCGTCGGCGAGGCGGCTGTGCTCGATGGCCGCCTCGAAGGTCTGCTGAGAGATTGCGGAGGAGTAGATCGTCGCAGGCGTCGGCCAGCTGCTCGGCGCGGTCGGCCCGGGATAGGTGCAGGGACTGAACAGCGCGGCCTTCATGAGCGCGGCCACCACGCACGCCGAGGGTCCTTCGCTCTCACGGGCTCGCCTGGGATGATGTCATTGATTGGCATCGTTTTCCGTTCGGCGGCGCTTGTCAATGGCGACTCGCGGCGCCGCCGCCTGGTGCGCTGTGACCCGCTGCACGCACTCGACTGCGACTGAGTCCGCCGGCACACTTTCTGGGACAGGTTCGTGGTAAGCTTTTGCGCCGTCACGATGGCTCACGATGGCTTCGCGCAGCTCAGGGATTTGCGCTTCCGATCGATCCGCGGCCTCCCTGGTCATCTTCGGCTCGTGCTAAAGCGCGAGCGGCCGCACCGAGCACGTTCTTTCGAGGTTCCTTTGCAGGAGAGATCCGCGGGCTTCGCGCAGCCGCCGAAGCCGCAACCGCATTCGCCGAGATTCGATCGCGCTCGGCTGCCGCCATGCTGAGGTGGTTCGAGCGCCGGTTCGAGCCGACGGCGCGAACGCCGTCCGAGCCGCCGAGCCGGGGCTTATCGGCGTTCTATTGGCATTACCTGCGCCAGGTACGCTGGCTGATCGTCGCGCTGTTCGCGACCGGCCTCGCCGTCGCGGTGCTGGACCTGACCATTCCCTTGTTCATCGGTCGGGTCGTCACGCTGGTCGCTCGTTATCGACCCGAGCGGTTGCTCACCGATGCGGGGCCGCAGCTGCTCCTCATGGCGCTCGTCTTCCTGCTGGGCCGGCCGGTGGCGCTCCTCGCGCAGTACATCGTGACCAACCAGATCATCAATCCCGGCGTCACGAACATGATCCGGTGGCAGAACCACTGGCACGTGGTGCGGCAGAGCTGGACCTTCTTCCAGAACGACTTTGCGGGCCGCATCGCCAACCGCGTAATCCAGACCGGGCCGGCTCTGCGCGAAAGCGTCGTCGCCGGCACGAATGCCGTCTGGTACATCATCGTCTATGGCGCGAGCAGCGTGGCGCTGCTGTCGGCCATGGACTGGCATCTTGCCATTCCGATCCTGTGCTGGTTCGCCGCCTATGCGGTGCTGCTCAAGCACTTCGTTCCGCGGCTGCGGGACCGCTCGCAAGCGATTTCGGAGGCGCGCTCGGCGCTGACCGGGCGTGTCGTGGACAGCTACACGAACATCCTCACGGTGAAGCTCTTTGCGCGAGCGCGGGACGAGGACGCCTTCGTACGCGAGTCCGTGGACCATCACACGGCGGCATTCCGCAACCAGACCCGCATCGCAACCGGCTTCACGATGCTGCTCGCGCTCATCAATGCAGCGCTCGTGGTGGCGACCGGTCTGAGCGCCGTGCTGCTCTATCGCACCGGTCACATCGCCGTGGGGGCCGTCGCGACCGCGCTGCCGATGGCGTGGCAGATCGCGAGCATGGCCGGGTGGGTGGCGCAGAACGTCACGAGCATCTTCGAGAATGTCGGGGTCGTTCAGGACGGCATGCGCTCGATCGACGTCAAGCGGCAGATGCCGGACCCGCCCGCCGCGCGCGAGCTGGCCGTGTCCGCGGGCGAGATCCGCTTCGAGGGGGTCCATTTCGATTACGGCCGCGACCGGCGGGTCCCGGTGCTGCACGGGATCGATCTCGCGATCGCGCCGGGGGAGCGGGTCGGCGTTGTCGGTCCCTCGGGCGCAGGCAAGTCGACGCTCGTGAATCTGCTGCTGCGGTTCTTCGACCCCGCGCAAGGTCGGATTTCGATCGACGGCCAGGATATCGCGACAGTCTCGCAGGAGAGTCTGCGCGCGCAGATCGCCATGGTCACACAAGACACGGCGCTGCTGCACCGCTCGGTCTCCGACAATATCCGCTACGGTCAGCCGGACGCGACGCGAGCGATGATCGAGGAGGCTGCGCGGCGCGCCGAGGCGCACGAGTTCATCGCTGGGCTGGAGGACTGGCTCGGCCGCCGCGGCTACGACGCTCATGTCGGTGAGCGCGGCGTGAAGCTCTCGGGCGGGCAGCGCCAGCGCATCGCCATTGCCCGCGTGATTCTGAAGAATGCGCCGATTCTGGTGCTGGACGAGGCGACTTCGGCGCTCGATTCGGAGGCCGAGGCCGCCATCCAAGGCCAGCTCGATGCCTTGATGAGCGGCCGGACGGTCATCGCGATCGCTCATAGGCTCTCGACCATTGCGCGCATGGATCGGCTGATCGTGCTCGATCGGGGCCGTATCTGCGAGGCCGGCACGCACTTCGAGCTGCTTGCGGCGGGTGGCCTGTATGCCCAGCTCTGGCACCGGCAGTCGGGCGGCTTCCTCGCCGACGGCGGTGGCCTCGCGGCGGGCTCAGGATCGTTCGCGAGGCCGATCCGCAGCGCGGCGGCGCCGGCTGAGCGGCCTGC
>JASHTA010000402.1 GCA_030040795.1 Gammaproteobacteria bacterium
TCGCTGCTATCGATCGTAGCGAAGGCGCAGGGTGTCTTTGTCGGATCACGCGCGGATTTCCGGAAGATGATTGCATTTATCCGGACCCATCGATTGCATCCCGTGATCGACCGGGTGTTTCCGTTCGAGGAGTACGAGCAGGCTTTGAGTCTCCTGGAATCCGACCGGTTCGTCGGAAAGATCGTGCTCCGCCTCGATGAGCCCCCTCCCGGCGGTGAGTGAGGAGTGATCACTTCCTCGGCACGTACAGGTCCGTCAGCGTCCCCTCGAACGCATCCGCTGCAAAGGCAACCGTCTCCGACAGCGTCGGATGCGGGTGGACGGTCAGCCCGATATCGGCCGCATCCGAGCCCATCTCGACGGCGAGAGCCACTTCGCTCACGAGGTCGCCCGCGTTGGGGCCGACGATTCCGCCGCCGAGCAGGCGGTGTGTCGCGGGATCGAAGAGCAGCTTGGTGAAACCATCGTCGCGCCCGAGCGAAAGCGAGCGTCCGCTCGCGGCCCACGGGAACATTCCCTTCTCGTAGGCAATTCCCTTGGCCCGCGCCTCGAGCTCGGTGAGCCCTGCCCAGGCGACCTCGGGGTCCGTGTAGGCGACGGACGGAATGACGCGAGCGTCGAACGCGCTCCTGTGGCCCGCGGCAACTTCGGCGGCCACCTTGGCCTCGTGGGAGGCCTTGTGCGCGAGCATCGGCGGGCCCGCGATATCGCCGATGGCGAAGATGTGGGGAACGTTCGTGCGCAGCTGCTTGTCCGTGGGAATGAATCCACGCTCGTTGACCGTCACGCCGGCCGCCTCCGCGCCGATCGCCTTGCCATTCGGTACGCGCCCAACGGCGACCAGGACCCGGTCGAACACCTGCGGCTCGGTCGCACGATCTCCGGCGAACTTCACCCGCAGACCCTCGCGCAGCGGCTCGACCGCGGTGACCTTCGTCGCGAGCAGAATCTGCTCGTAGCGGCCGCGAATGCGCTTCTCCAGGGGCCGCACCAGATCCGGATCGCAGCCCGGCATGAGCTGGGGTGTGAGCTCGACGACGCTCACGCGCACGCCGAGCGCATCGTAGACGCAAGCCATCTCCAGCCCAATGATTCCGCCACCGACGACGAGCAGACGACTGGTCCGTGGCAGCTCGAGCGCATCCGCCGAGTCGATCACGCGCGGGTCGCTCGGCCACCCGGGGAGGCGAACGGCTTCGGAGCCGGCCGCGATGATGCACTGCTCGAAGCGGATGCGCTCCGTGCCGCCCTCGCGCGCCACTTCGAGCACGTGCGGACTGACGAACCGGCCTGTGCCCTGCACGACCTCGACTTTTCGCTGCTTCGCGAGCAGTTTCAGGCCTCCGGTGAGCTTCTTCACCACGCCGGCCTTCCAGTCTCGAAGCTTCTCCAGATCGAGCGTGGGCTTGCCGAAAACGATGCCGTGGGAGGCCATGGCCTCGGCGTCCTCGATGACTTTCGCAGCGTGAAGCAGCGCCTTCGAGGGTATGCAACCGACGTTGAGACACACCCCACCGAGCGACGGCCAGCGCTCGACGAGCGTCACTTGCATGCCGAGGTCCGCTGCACGAAATGCCGCGGTATAGCCTCCCGGACCTGCGCCCAGCACCAGCAGCTGGGTTGTCCGATCGGCCTTGGGCTCCTCCGCCTCGGCGCGCAGCCGGGCCGCAGCCGGGGGAATGCCCATGCGAACGGTGTCGCCCGAAGCCTCTGCGGCGGCGGCGGGCGCGGCGGCGGGGGTAGGCGTAGCGGCAGCGGTAGGCGTCGGCGCCGCTGATGTCGGAGCCGCTGGGCCCTGCTGCGATCCCTCGGCGGCCAGCCGCCCGATGACGGAGCCCTTCGAGACCTTGTCGCCCTTCTTCACCAGGAGCTCGGTGAGCGTCCCCGCGGCCGTCGAGGGGACATCCATCGACGCCTTCTCGGTCTCGAGCGTGATGAGAGGCGTGTCGATCTCGATCGCATCGCCCGGGTGCACGAGCACATCGACGACGGGCACTTCCTTGAAATTGCCGAGGTCCGGAACGACGAGGTCGATCGAGCTCATCAGGGTACAGCCTCGACGAGGCTGCGGACGTCGCCGAGCACACGAGCGAGGAAAGTCGTGAAGCGAACCGCGAGCGCGCCGTCGATCACGCGATGATCGTAGGACAGCGACAGCGGCAGCATGAGCCGCGGCACCAGCGAGCCCTCGATATAGACGGGTCGCAGGGTCGCGCGCGAGACCCCAAGGATCGCGACCTCCGGCGCATTGATGATCGGCGTGAACGCCGTTCCGCCGATGCCGCCGAGGCTCGAGACGGTGAAGCAGCCGCCCTGCATCTGAGCGAGCGTCAGCGACCCCGTGCGCGCCTTCTCGGCAAGCTCGCCCGCTGCGCGCGCAAGTTCGTAGATGTCCTTGTGATCGGCGTCGCGCACGACCGGCACGAGCAGGCCGTTCGGCGTATCCGCCGCGAAGCCGATGTTCACGTACTTCCGGAAGATCAAGCTGTCGCCGCTCGGATCGAGCGAGGCGTTGAACTGCGGAAACTGCTGCAGCGCCTTGACGCACGCCCGCAGGATGAAGGCGAGCGGCGTGAGCTTGATCCCTTGCTGCGCGGCCTTCTCCTTGAGCTTGCCGCGCAGGTCCTCGAGCTCGGTAATGTCCGCTTCATCGAACTGCGTGACGTGCGGGATGTTGACCCAGCTCGCGTGCAGCCGCGCGCCGGAGATGCGCTGGATGCGCGACAGCGGCTTGACCTCCGTCGGCCCGAACTGCGCGAAGTCGACGGCCGGAACGCTGGGAAGGCCGCCGCCTTTCGCCCCAGCCGCGCCACGACCTCCCGCAGCTGCCTCGGTGAGCGTCTTCTTGACGAAGGCCTTCACGTCCTCCTGCGTGATCCGGCCCTTGAATCCGGTGCCGCTCACCGCCTCGAGATCGACGCCCAGCTCGCGCGCGAGCTTGCGCACCGAGGGGCTTGCATGGGCATGCGAGAACCCGGCTCCATCCATCGCAGCCGTCGCAGGCGCCGCAGATT
>JASHTA010000403.1 GCA_030040795.1 Gammaproteobacteria bacterium
CCGGATGTGCCCATCTCCGACGCGCCGGTTCCAGACGCGCCGGCTCCGCCGCGTACGCAGTCCTCAGGCAGCGATTGATCATTCCAGCGCGCCGGCAAACAGGGCGCGCCAGCGCTGCGCGACGGCGGTCAGCCTGAAGCGCGCGTCCGGCCCCGTGGCGGGGCGCTCGCCGTTGCGCCATGCCCGCACACGCTCCACGTACGGCTCGAACAGGCCGAGCCGCGCGGCCCAGGGGGCGATGAGGGGGCGCGCGCCGCTCGGCAGGAGCTGTGCCGCCTGCTCATAAAGGCGCACGGACCGGGTGATGGGCAGGATCTGCCGCGGGTCCGCGAGCACTTCGGCGGCTGCTCCGCAGTCGTGCGTCAACACCGGCGTACCGACCGCCTTCGCCTCGGCGAGAGCCAGCCCGAACGTCTCGGGCAGCGCGAAGTTCGGATAGAACACGCAAAGTGCCGTGCGCACTTCCGCGAGGATCCTCGCGTGCGGCAGCGACCCGAGCCATTCGACTCCGTCGGTTTTCCCGTCCACGCGCTGCATGCCGGCTCGGCGCAGGCTCTTGTAGCCCGGACTGCCCACACGCAGCCGCAGATCCGGCATGGCGCGCCGCGCGGCCTGGAACGCGTCGAGCGTCAGGGCCAGTCCTTTGTTCGGAGAGGAGAAAAAGACGAGCTTCGCCGCATCCACCGCGGCGCCGTTCGGCGTGAGCGCGTCGTCGACCGGGTTGTAGATCGTGACGGCACGCACGCGCGTCGCAACGCCGGCGCCGCTCAATACCGCCTCGACCTGTCGCCGCTGAAAGTCCGACACGCACACCACGGTCACATCGAGCGCGGCCAGCGCCGCTGCCGCCGCGGCAAGCCGCCGGCCGCGCTTGGAGCCGGGCCGCAGCAGATCGTGCACCCACAGGTAGGCGCGCGCGCCCGGGAAGCGCTCGCAAATGTTCCGTACGGTGCGGGGGTCGCGCAATATGACCAGATGCTCGACGCCTCGCGCCTCGCCGGCGGGCCGATAGCGGCCCTCGGCAACCTGGCGATTGTGCTGCATGACCTCGGCGTCGAGAGTCTCGGCGATGCGCGCGACCGAGGCTTCCGTGCCGCCGAGCGCCGCTTCTTCCAGCGTTTGCCTGCTGTACGGCGTCTGGCAGTTGGGATCGAAGAACAGTACTGAGCTCATTCTGTGCCGCCGAAGTATAGTGCCCGCTCTGCCGCCACAGTGAGGATTCGAGAGCCCGTGCACCCAGGGAGTGCCTCACGTCTCGGGAGTGCCCCACGCCTCGCAGCGTGCATCATCACGCATGACGAGGCGGACCGCATCGAGGCCTGCATCCGATCGGCCGCCTTCTGCGACGAGGTCGTCGTCGTCGACTCGCACTCCACGGACGGCACGCGAGAGATCGCCGCGGCGCTCGGCGCGCGCGTGATCGAGCGGGACTGGACCGGGTATCGCTCGCAGAAGGAGTTCGCCGTGCGCAGCTGCCAGTGCGACTGGGTGCTGTGCCTCGACGCCGACGAGCGTGTGAGCGAGGAGCTGCGGGGCGAGATCGAGCGGCTTCGGCAGGGCGGCTTTGCAGGCTGCGCCGGCTGGTCGATTCCGAGGATCACCGACTACTTCGGCAAGTTCCTACGCCACGGCAACGCGTACCCCGACCGGTTGGTGCGCCTGTTCGACCGCCGCCGCGGCGGATGGGTGGGACGGGAGATTCACGAGAACACGCGCGTCGAGGGACGGATCGGACGGCTCCGCGGACACTTGCTGCACTACTCGTATCGCAGTCTCACCGATCACGAGCAGCGCATGCTGCGCTACGCCGAGCTGATGGCCGAATCGCTGCACTCGAGCGGCCGCCGTGGCGGCCTCGCGCCGGCGCTCGTCCACTCGTGGTGGCGCTTCGTGCGCGGCTACCTGCTCAGGCTTGGATTTCTCGACGGCTGGCGCGGCCTCGTGTTCGCTTGCGTCGAGTCGCAGTACGTGCGCCAGAAGTACCTGAAGCTGTATCTGCTCGGTAAGGGACTCAAGAGCTGAGGGGGCGCTGACGCGGCGACCCCACCAGCGGCACTGACGCGGCGACCCGAGCGGCGCTCAGGCCGCGGAGCAGACGGAAGATGAGCAGTCGCGGGCGCTCGATCCGTCCACCCAGATGACCTCGGTGCGCAACGTGCCGTCGGGCCGTAGCTCGAGCGTGCGGTAGGCGGGCGGGCGCGGATCGACCGCGAACTCGTCGGCGTGCGGCAGGAACTGCGTGCAGGTCGAGGGGGTTCCGAGCAATCGGACGCGCCGGTGCAGGCCGTCGAAGCTCTGATGGACATGACCCCAGAGCACGGCGCGCACGTTCCGGTGCGCGTCGATGACTCGAAAGAAATCGTCCGCATTGGCGAGCCCCACGCGGTCGAGCCAGCGGCTCGACATGGCGACGGGATGGTGATGCAGGCACACCAGCGCGTGCTGGCCGGGGGCGGTCGCGAGCGCCGCATCGAGCTCCGCAAGGGCACCGTCGCTCAAGCGTCCCCCCGCGCAGCCGGGAAGGGTGCTGTCGAGCAGCACGATGCGCCAGCCGCCGAGATCGACCGCGCCGCCGAGGACGAACGGAGGGCCGCCGAGATCCCGCCGCATGGCCTCCGGCACGTCGTGATTGCCCGGCAGGCAGTACACGGGCTTCGCGAGGCCGCCGAAAGCGCGGCGGAAATTCGCATAGCCCGACGGATCGTCCTGCACGAGGTCTCCGGTGACGAGAATCGCATCGACAGGCCAGTCGCGTGCCCGCGCACGCTCGATCGCCCGCATGAGGGCCGGATACGTCGCGACACCTCGGAGCGTTCCGGCCTCGTCCCCGTAGAGGTGAGGATCCGTGAATTGGAGCAGACGCATTACGCTCATGACGAAGCTGTCACTCGGACTCGCTGACCTAATGAACGGACTGAGGCGACGCAGAGGGAGTTCCATCGGGCGCGCCAGAACGCGAAGGCATGGTAGCAGAGCCGGCTCGCCTTCCGAGTGAACTGGATCATGAGCCCTCGAGGCCGGACGCAGGTGAACTTGATGCAGTCCACGATCGGGCCGGCACATAATGTGAGCTGCAGCGGCCCGCGCTGCGGGGCTACATATCGAGGCTCGCCTATGTCTACTCGATCGATGTCGCTGTCGCCAGACATATATCAGTACGTGCTCGCGCATGCCGTGCGCGAGCCCGCCGTGCTCGAGCGGCTGCGGGCCGTCACGGCGGGCATGCGCGGCGCGGAGATGCAGATCAGTCCCGAGCAGGGCCAATTCATGGCCCTGCTCGTGAGGCTCATCGGCGCGCGCCGCTGCATCGAGCTCGGCACGTACACGGGCTACTCGAGTCTCGCGATGGCGCTCGCGCTGTCGCCGGAGGGCCGGCTCATCACCTGCGACGTGAGCGAGGAATGGACGGCCATCGCCCGCCGGTTCTGGCGCGAGGCGGGCGTCGAGTCGCGCGTGGAGCTCAAATTGCAGCCGGGGCTCAAGACGCTCGAGGAGCTCGAGCTGAGCGCCGGGCGGGCCTCGCTCGACTTCGCGTTCGTCGACGCCGACAAGTCGAGCTACATCGCCTATTACGAGAAGCTGCTCACGCTCGTGAGGCCCGGCGGCCTGATCGCGGTCGACAATACGCTCTTCGTCGCCGGAGAGACCATCGTCGGGCGCGACAGCGCTCCGGCCCGCGCGCTGCGCGAGTTCAACGATCATGTGCACCACGACGAGCGCGTCGATCTCGCGATGGTGCCGATCGGGGAGGGCCTCACGCTGCTGCGGATCAGATGAAGCTCGTTCCCTTGAAGCTCGTTCCATTGCCCGTCCGCACGCATCTGGTGGAAAATCCGAGACGCTTATGAGCACACCCCGTGAACTCGCGAATTGCATCCGCGCCCTCTCCATGGACGCCGTACAACAGGCCGGCGCGGGGCATCCCGGGGCGCCGATGGGCCTCGCCGACGTGGCCGAAGTGCTCTGGCGCAACTACCTCAAGCACAACCCGGGGAATCCCAGCTGGCCCGATCGCGACCGCTTCGTGCTCTCGAACGGCCACGCCTGCATGCTGCTCTACTCGCTCCTCTATCTCACCGGCTATCCGCTCAGGCTCGAGGAGATCGAGAACTTCCGTCAGCTCGGCGCGCGCACCGCGGGCCATCCGGAGCACCATCCCGAGCTCGGCATCGAGACGACGACGGGACCGCTCGGCCAGGGCATCGGCAACGCCGTGGGCATGGCGCTCGCCGAGAACATGCTCGCGGCGCAGTTCAACCGTCCGGGCTTTCCCATCGTCGACCACTTCACGTACTTCATCTGCGGCGACGGCTGCCTCATGGAGGGCATCTCGCACGAGGCCTGCTCGCTCGCAGGGGCCCTGCGGCTCGGCAAGCTGATCGGCTTCTACGACAACAACGACATCTCGATCGACGGCAAGGTCGAGGGCTGGTTCATGGACGATACGCCGAAGCGCTTCGAGGCCTACGGCTGGCGCGTGATCCCGCATGTTGACGGCCTGGATGCGGCGGCTGTCGACGCTGCCATTCGAGCGGCGCGGGCGCAGTCCGACCGGCCGACGCTCATCTGCTGCAAGACCATCATCGGGTTCGGCGCGCCCCACAAGCAAGGCACCAAGGAGGCGCACGGAGAGCCTTTGGGAGCGGACGAGGTCGCTGCTGCGCGCAAGACGCTCGGGTGGCCCTATCCCCCCTTCGAGATTCCTCCGCAGATGCTGGCCGAATGGGACTGCAAGGCGAAGGGCGCGGTGGCCGAGGCGCGGTGGCGCGAGCTGTACTCGCGCTATCAGAAGGCCTTTCCCGACCTCGCCGCCGAGTTCGACCGGCGCATCCGCGGCGAGCTTCCGAGCCGCTGGGCCGACACCGCGAGGCAGGCGCTCGCCACGGCGACGCAGCAGACGAAGCCGCAGGCCACGCGGCAATCCTCCCAGGCGGCGCTCAACAGTGTCGCTCCCGCGCTTCCCGAGCTGTTCGGCGGCTCCGCGGACTTGACCGGCTCCAACAGCACGTTCACCCAAGTGTCGCGCGCGATCACGCTCGGCGATGCTTCGGGGAACTACCTGCACTACGGCGTGCGCGAATTCGGGATGACCACCATCCTCAACGGCCTCGCCCTGCACGGCGGCTTCATCCCGTACGGCGGCACGTTCCTCGTCTTTTCGGATTACGCGCGCAACGCCGTGCGCCTTGCCGCGCTGATGCAGACGCACATCGTGCTCGTCTACACGCACGACTCGATCGGACTCGGCGAGGACGGTCCGACCCACCAGCCGATCGAGCAGCTCGCCTCGCTGCGCGCGATGCCGGGCCTCACGCTGTGGCGACCCTGCGACGCGGTCGAGACCGCCGTCGCGTGGGTCGCGGCGATCGAGCAGCACGAGGGGCCCACCGCGCTCGTGCTCACTCGCCAGGCGCTGGCGCAGCAGTCGCGCACGCCGGCGCAGATCGACTCGATCCGCCGCGGCGGCTACGTGCTGATCGACTGTCAGGGCACGCCGGAGTGCCTGGTGCTCGCGACCGGCTCGGAGATCGTCATCGCCGCCGAGGCCGTGAAGGCGCTCAACGGCGCCGGACGGCGCGTCCGCCTCGTCTCGATGGCGTCCACCGAGCGCTTCGACGCGCAGGATGCCGAGTATCGGGAACGCGTCTTGCCGCGGGCGGTCAAGCGACGGCTCGCCGTGGAGGCGGGCGCGCATCAATCCTGGTGCTGCTATGTCGGCACGGAGGGCCGCGTGCTCGGCATCGACCGATTCGGCGCATCCGGGAAGGGTCCGGCGGTGTTCGCTCACTTCGGCTTCACCGCGGACAATGTCAAACGGCAAATCGAGGAGCTCCTGGGGGGAGCTTGACATGGCTATCAAGGTCGGCATCAACGGCTACGGGCGGATCGGCCGCAACATCTTGCGCGCGCTGTACGAGTCGCGGCGGACCGGCGAGATCGAGATCGTCGCCATCAACGATCTCGGCGACGCGAACACCAACGCGCACCTCACACGGCACGATACGGCTCACGGCCGCTTCCCGGGCGAGGTGGCCGTGGATGGCGACTCGATGGTCGTGAACGGCGACCGCATCCGCGTGCTCGCGGAGCGAGATCCGGCGAAGCTCCCCTGGGGCCGGCTCGGCGTGCAGTTCGTGCTCGAGTGCACGGGCCTTTTTACGTCGAAGGCCAAGGCGAGCGCCCACCTCGCGGGCGGGGCGGGCAAGGTCGTCATCTCCGCGCCGGGCGGGAAGGATGTGGATGCGACGATCGTCTACGGCGTCAATCATGGCGTGCTCAAGGCGGAGCACACCGTCATCTCGAACGCTTCCTGCACCACCAACTGCCTCGCGCCCGTCGCCAAGGTGCTCAACGACAAGATCGGCATCGCGGCGGGCTTGATGACCACGATCCACTCGTATACCAACGATCAGGTGCTGACGGACGTGTACCACAAGGATTTGCGCCGCGCCCGCGCCGCGACGATGTCGCAGATCCCGACGAAGACGGGAGCCGCCGCGGCCGTGGGCCTGGTGCTGCCGGAGCTCAACGGCCGGCTCGACGGGTTCTCCATCCGCGTGCCCACCCTCAACGTCTCCCTCGTGGACCTCACGTTCACGCCGAAGCGCGAAACGTCCGCCGAGGAGATCAACCGGGCGATGCAGGAGACGGCGAAGGGTGCCCTGCGGGGCATCATCGCCTACAACGAGGAGCCGCTCGTCTCCGTCGACTTCAATCACGATCCGCACTCGGCCATATTCGACGCGACGCTCACGAGAGTCCTCGGCGGCTCGCTCGTGAAGGTGTGCGCGTGGTACGACAACGAATGGGGCTTCTCCAACCGCATGCTCGATACGACCCTTGCGTGGTCGAGGGCTCCGTGAAAATCCTCCGGATGACCGATCTCGACCTGCGCGGCAGGCGCGTCCTGATCCGCGAGGATCTCAACGCGCCCGTGCAGGACGGGACGGTCACGAGCGACGCGCGCATCCGCGCGGCGCTGCCAACGCTGCGCCAGGCGATGCAGGCCGGGGCGAAGGTCTTCGTGCTCTCGCACCTCGGGCGGCCGCGGGAGGGCGCGTACGACGAGAAGCTGTCGCTCGCGCCGGTCGCGGCACGAATGTCGGAGCTCCTCGGCAAGCCGGTGCCGCTGCGCAAGGATTGGTTGGGCGGCGTCGACTGCCAGCCCGGCGAGGCCGTGCTCTGCGAGAACGTGCGCTTCAACAAGGGCGAGAAGAAAGACGACGAGGGCCTCGCGCGGCGCATGGCCGAGCTGTGCGACGTGTTCGTGATGGACGCCTTTGCCACCGCGCACCGCGCCGAGGCGAGCACGCACGGCATCGCGAGGTTTGCGAAGCAGGCGTGCGCCGGCCCGCTGCTCGTCGGCGAGCTCGTGGCGCTCGAGCGCGCGCTCGAGAATCCCGCGCGCCCTCTGGTCGCGATCGTCGCGGGCTCGAAGGTCTCCACCAAGCTCACGGTGCTCGAGGCGCTGCTCGCGAAGGTGGACCGCCTGATCGTCGGAGGCGGCATCGCCAACACCTTCCTCGCCGCGACGGGCGTCGCCGTCGGCAAGTCTCTTCAGGAAGCCGACATGCTCGACATCGCCCGCCGGCTGATGGCCCAGGCGCGCGAGCGCCATGCGGAGATCCCGCTGCCCACCGATGTGGTGGTCGCCAAGGAGCTCGCCGCAACGGCCCACGCGGACATCCGCTCCATTCACGACGTGCGCGCCGACGAGATGATTCTCGACATTGGCCCCGACACCGCCGAGAGACTGGGCGACTCGCTTCAGTCCGCGGGCACGATCATCTGGAATGGACCGATCGGGGTCTTCGAGTACGACCAGTTCGGCGAGGGAACACGCACCATCGCCGGTGCCATCGCGCGCAGCAAGGCCTTCTCGCTCGCGGGCGGCGGCGACACGCTCGCCGCGATCGAGAAATACGGCGTGGAGGACGGCATCTCCTACATCTCGACCGGCGGCGGCGCGTTCCTCGAGTTCGTCGAAGGCAAGACGCTGCCCGCCGTCGCGATCCTCGAAGCGCGTGCGGCTTGAGCCGCTCCTCGGCTGCATGGACTCGATAGGATGACGGTCGCGAATATGGATACATCGAGACGCACCAAGATTGTGGCGACGGCGGGGCCCGCGACGGACGACCTCGCCGTGCTCGCGGACATGATTCGGTCCGGCGTGAGCGTCGTGCGGCTCAACGCATCGCACGGCACGCGAGAGGATCTGCGCCGGCGCCTGAGGCTCGTGCGCGAGGCCGCGGTGCGCGCCGATGCAACCGTCGGCGTCCTGCTCGATCTGGGAGGGCCGAAGATCCGCATCGAGGGGTTCGTCGGCGGGCGTGTGCAGCTCACGGAGGGCCAGCCCTTCACTCTCGACACCGCGATGGACCCGAAGTCCGGCACGGCGCAAGGGGTCGGCGTCGCATACAAGAACCTCCCCCAGGACGTATCGGCCGGCGATATCCTGCTGCTTGCGGACGGCCAGATCGTCCTCGGCGTCGAGCGCGTGCAGGGCACGCGCATCGAGTGCCGCGTCAGAGTGGCCGGAGAGCTGTCGGACCGCAAAGGGGTCAACCGCCAGGGCGGCGGAATCTCGGCGCCCGCGCTGTCGGATAAGGATCGCGACGACATCCGCTTCGCGGCGGAGGAGAAAGTGGACTACGTCGCCGTGTCCTTCGCGCGCGACGCGGCGGACATCGAGCAGGCACGCTCGCTCGTGCGCCAGGCCGGAGGCGAGGCTCACATCATCGCCAAGATCGAGCGGCAGGAGGCGATCACCAATCTCGGGGGTATCATCAACTCCGCGGATGTGCTCATGGTGGCGCGCGGCGACCTCGCGGTCGAGGTGGGGTATGCGGAGCTCACGGGCCTGCAGAAGACCATCATTCACCAATCGCGCGCGAAGAACCGCGTCGTGATCACCGCGACGCAAATGATGGAATCGATGATCCAGAGCCCGGTGCCGACGCGAGCCGAGGTGAGCGACGTGGCGAACGCGGTGATGGACGGTACCGACGCCGTGATGCTCTCGGCCGAGTCGGCGACCGGCCGCTATCCCGTCAAGGCCGTCCAGGCGATGGCGCAGGTCATCCTCGGGGCGGAGAAGTATCAGATCGCCCACAGCCGCGCGCGCAACCGCGTGGACGGATCCTTCGAGGGCACGGAGGAGGCCATCGCGATGGCCGTGATGTACACGGCCAATCATCTGAAGGTGCGCGCGATCGTCGCATTGACGGAATCGGGCGCGACACCGCTTTGGATGTCCCGCATCCGCTCGGATATCCCGATCTACGCCTTCACGCGTCACGAGCAGACGCGGCGCCGCGTGACTCTCTACCGCGGCGTCTATCCGGTCGTCTACGACGCGACCGGTCCCCAGACGGTGGAGACGCTCTACAACTCGATCTTCGCGCGCCTGCTCGAGCTTTCGCTGGTCCGCCGGGGCGA
>JASHTA010000404.1 GCA_030040795.1 Gammaproteobacteria bacterium
GAGCGCGCCGAAGACGGCTCCGCAGGCCATTACACCGCGTCGAGCCCTTGCAGCACGCCAAAGAGGATGAACGCCGTTGCAATCTGCAGCAGCATGAGGAGGGCGCGGCTGCGCTTGCGCCACATGCCGGCCCAGACCAGAGGCAGATACTTCATTGATCGTCCCGTGCGCCTGCGGCGGAGGCAGTCCAATCAACCGGCAGCGCCCGTGTCTCCGTCCGCGACGTAGACATGAGACTCCCGCCGGCCCGACTCGGTTTAAGGGATGCGCACGATCTGCGGCCGGCGGCACGGGCGACACCTTGTAATTATTGCAGTATGGAGCTCTTAGGGCGGGCGGAGGACGTATCGCCAGGCCTGACTTTGCGAAAGGGCGTCGGTTCGGTTTTTGCAAGGGATGTTGGCCAATGAGCACCGGGAGAGTGAGTAGAGCGCGCCGCCGATGGCTCGGCGTGCCGATCGCCAGGGGCCCGGCCGCTTTGCTGGCCCTGATGCTCTGCGCCTGGGCTCCCCGGCTCGCGTTGTGCCAGACGCCCTCTCCCCTACAGGAGTGGCAGTATTCCGGCGGGGAAATTCTCGCGTCGCTATTCGAGCCCAATCTACCGGAGTGGCGCTACGTGGCTGGCGTCTCGGTTGACGTGCAACCCCTCTACGACGGCTCGAAGCCGTACCGTGTCGACGGCGGCCCTGTCATCGACATCCGGTATCGAGATATCGCGTTCCTCTCCGTCGGCGAGGGTCTCGGCGTGAATTTCCTTCATGCCGAGAACTATCGCGTGGGTGTGGCGATCGGCTACGACCTCGGCCGCCAAGTCTCGGATTATTCGAGTCACTTGCAAGGGCTGGGCAACATCTCGCCCGCGCCCGTCACCAAGCTGTTCGCCGACTGGGTGATCTCGAAGAAGTTTCCGCTCGTGCTGCGCGCAGACGCGCGGCAGTTCGTCGGCGGCGCGGACGGAGCCGTCGGCGACCTCGAGGCCTATATGCCTCTACCCGGCAGCTCGAAGCGATTCGTGATGTTCGCCGGCCCGTCCATCACGTTTGCCGACCACCTCTATCTGCAAAGGGAGTTTGGCGTCACGCGAGCGCAATCGCTCGCCTCGGGCTACCCGATCTTCGATGCCCATCCCGGCAACAACGCCGAGGGAGTGGGGTTCAGCGCAACCGGTTTCCTCACCCAGACGTGGCTCGTCAATGTCGATGGGGCGATCGATCGCTTGCGCGGAAGTGCGGCCGAGAGCCCGATCACGCAGGAGAGAGTGCAGCGCACGATCGAGCTGACGCTCGCTTACACGTGGTAGAAATGCCGAGATGAAGGCGGCTCGCCGCGCAGGCGTCCTGCCGGCGGGCACGATCGTCACTTGACCTTGCTGTAGTCGTACCAGACGGCCTCGATGTTGTGGCCATCGGGATCGTGAACGAAGGCGGCATAGTACCCGGGCCAGTAGTCGCGATAGCCGGGTCCTCCGTTGTCCTTGGCCCCTGCTGCAAGAGCCGCCTGATGGAACGCCTTCACCTGGTCGCCGCTTCGGGCCTCGAACGCGAGGTGCGTCGGCACGACCGTGCTCTGCCGGCCTATCCAAAAATCGGTGTTCTTGCCGTCGTTGAAGCCTGCGGCTTCGCCGAATTCCATGTTGTTGCGGTATCCGAGCGGCTCGAGCACCTTGATGTAGAAGGCCTTCGACTTGCGATAGTCGCTGACCGGTAGGGTGGTGTGCGCGATCATTGCCTGCTCCTTGCGCGCCAAGCGCGTACCGCAGGGTGGGCAGCATCAACCGTGCCGGTGGAACGACGGCGTTCCGTGCAATACGTAGCCGTACGGATGTCTGTCCGCGCCCGGATTCGCTCTAGTGCGCTTTGAGCCGCGCATCCTGCGGGCGGTATTCTTGGCGAGCCGAAATCCGGGCCGAAGCCCGGGCCGAAATCCGGGCCGCAGTCCGGACAGTGGAGGGGGGAACGATGAGCGCGACGGTCTCGAATGCCATGCCGGAAGACAAAGTCGGCAATGTCCTGAAATGGGTGCTGCTTGCCGTCGCGGTCGTCTGCTTCGCGATTCTCGGCTGGGCGACCGAGGTGACCTACCGGACCGTCCCGCCGCAGCCCGACCGGTTTCTCGCGCCCGACGGCACGGTGCTCATGACCTCGCGGGACATCGAGGAGGGCAAGGCCGCGTTCCAGCGAGCCGACCTCATGGACTACGGCAGCCTCTACGGCATGGGCTCGTATTTCGGCGAGGACTACACCGCGGAGTATCTCGTGCAGATCGGCCGGCTCACCGAGGACGGCCTCGCTCGGAGCCGGTTCGGGAAGCCCTTCGCGGCGCTGGGTGCGGAGGACCAATCGATCGTCCAGGCGTCGATGCAGCGGGAGCTCAAAGCGGTGGACCTCTCCGTGCCGGCCAGCCGTCTTTCGGCAGCGGTCGCCGGAGCCATCACGAGCCTTCAGCCGCAGATCGCGGGCCAGCTCCTGCACCATGACTTCGTCAAGGGCTGGACCCAGGCCTACAGTCTCGATGCCCCCCACGCCGCGGCCACGGCGGACTTCATCCTCTACTCGGCGCTGACCACGGTCGCTCGGCGCCCCGGAACCCAGGTCTCTTGGACGCAGAATTGGCCTTACGAGCCTCTCGTGGGCAACGCTCCAACGACGGCCACCTTCGGATGGACCTGGGCGAGCTTCTGCTTCACGTTCTTCTGCTTCGGCGCCGTGCTTTTCATCTACCACCGATACCTGCGCACGGCCGACAGCGGCACGATGGATCCGGTGCTCGCCCGCTTCCGGGAGCTCACGCCGAGCCAACGCAAGGTGGGCAAGTATTTCATCGTGGTGGCGCTGGTCCTGCTGCTGCAGATCGCCGCCGGGGCCGTCCTCGGCCACTACTATTCCGACCGGACGAGCTTCTACGGCCTGCACCTCGATGAGGTCTTGCCGTTCAATTTCTGGCGCAGCCTCCACATCCAGGCGCCGATCGTATGGATCGGGCTCTCTTGGATCGGCGCCGCGCTGTTCCTCGCGCCGGCCATCAGCCGCCACGAGGCGGCCGCTCAGGGCCCGCTCGTCGATCTGCTGT
The DNA here is from genome assembly GCA_030040795.1 of Gammaproteobacteria bacterium. Classification (GTDB taxonomy): domain Bacteria; phylum Pseudomonadota; class Gammaproteobacteria; order Steroidobacterales; family Steroidobacteraceae; genus JASHUC01. Next base: position 3,070 of record JASHTA010000404.1, read on the forward strand.
TCTGGGTCACGGTGATCATCGTGGCCGGCGCGCTGATCGGAGACTACCTCGGCATCATGGGCTACATCCGGACCGACTGGTTCTGGTTCGGCAACCAAGGGCTCTCGTATCTCGAGCTCGGGCGGTTCTGGCAGATCGGGTTCTTCGTGGGCCTGGTGTTCTGGAGCCTGCTCGTGCTGCGCGGGCTGTGGCCGACCGGGACGGCGCTCGGGCAGGCGACCCGGCAGTTCTGGACCGGGCGCATACGGCTGGAGCATCTGCTGTGGGCCTCGACCGTGAACATCGCCGTGCTGTACGTCTTTGGGATGATTCCGCTCGCGGGCGTCAATCCGTCCTTCGCGATCACGGACTTCTGGCGCTGGTGGGTCGTGCACCTGTGGGTCGAGCAGTCGTTCGAGTTCTTCGCCGCTGCCGCGAGCGCCTACCTGCTCATGGCGCTCGGCCTCGTCTCCCGGCAGCTTGCCGAGCGCTCCGTGTATCTCGAGCTCATTCTCATCTTTCTCGGCGGCGTGCTGGGCACCGGCCATCACCTCTACTGGGTCGGGGGCCCCGGCATGTGGGTGCCGCTCGGCAGCATGTTCTCGTTCATCGAAGTGCTCCCGCTCGTGCTCCTGATCCTCGATGCGATGGACCACCACGATCTCATCGAGCGGCAGAAGCAGTTCCGGTACGGGGTCGCTTATCTCTACATCCTCGGCTCGGCCTTCTGGAACTTCGTGGGGGCCGGGGTGTTCGGGGGCGGCACGCTCAATGCCCCGCTCGTCAACTACTACGAGCACGGCACCTTTCTCACGCTGAACCACGCGCACACCGCTCTGTTCGGCGCGTTCGGGATGCTTGCGATCGGTCTCATCTATTTCTGCCTGCGCTACGCGGCGGGCGAGCGTCCCTTCGCCGAGCGGCTCGGAAAGCTCTCCTTCTGGCTCTACAACGCGGGACTCGTGCTGTGGATCGGGCTCAACTTCTTCCCTATCGGCTGGCCTCAGCTCGACGCGGTCTATGCCAAGGGGCTCGCCTACGCCCGCAGCCTCTCGTTCTACGACACGACGGTGCTCTGGCAATGGTTGCGGTTCGTCGGCGACGTGCCCTTCGCGGCCGCCGCGCTCCTCATGTCGTACGACTTCCTCGTGAAGCTCGGGCCGATGTTTCCGTCGCTCGCGGCGCGACTCGGCTACTTCGCCGGGCCGGGCGGCAGCAGGACGTAGAAACAGGCTCCGTTCGGCCGATTGGGCCGGTAGCCGAGCGTGCCGCCGTGCGCGCGTACGACGGTGTGGCTGATGGGCAGACCGAGGCCCGTCCCGCTCGTCTTGGTCGAGAAGAACGGATCGAATATGCGCTCCAGCTCCTCCGCCGGGACGCCCGGACCGTTGTCGCAGATGGCAAGCTCCACGTCGCCGCTGTCGGCGCGACCCGAGCAGATGCGCACCTCCCCGGCCGCGCAGCCGCTCTCGGAGAGCGCCTCGAGGCCATTGCGGACGAGGTTGAGGATGACGTGCTGGATCTGAACGCGGTCGATCGAGACCTGGGGCAGACCGTCGGCAAGCTCGAGCCGGAGCCGTGCGCGGTGCACGCGAGCATCGGTCTGCATCAGCTCGAGAATCTCGTTGACGACGGAGTTGATGTCCGACGGGCTTCGCTCGACGGGCTGGCTGCGCGCGAGCGTACGCACGCGGCGGATGATCTCTCCGGCCCGTACCGCTTGGGCGGCAATCTCCCGCAGCGCCACGCGCAACTCCGTCAGATCGGGATGGGGCTTGCCGAGCAATCGGTCGCAGGCCTGAGCGTAGTTGGCAATGGCGGTGAGGGGCTGATTGAGCTCATGCGCGATGCCCGCCGCCATCTCGCCGATCGTGGCAAGGCGCGAGACGTGCAGCATGCGCCCATGCAGTCCTCCGCCCTCCACCGAAGGTGCGCTCGTGCCGTGC
>JASHTA010000041.1 GCA_030040795.1 Gammaproteobacteria bacterium
GGATCGCCTTGTTGAGGTCGAGCGGATCGAGCGTCGCGTGAATCATCGTCTTGCCCTGGGGTATCGCGACCCCGAAGGCGGTCTCCGAGAAGCTGCACCCGACGCCGAAGATCACGTCCGCGCGGCCGAGAAAATGGGTCACGGTGCGCGGGTACGCCGCGCCGCTCGAGCCGAGCGCGAGGGGATGCATCTCATCGAAGGAGCTCTTTCCCGGCAGGCTCGTGCACACCGGGATGGCGAGCAGCTCGGCGAGCTCGGCGAGCTCGGTGTAGGCCTCGGCCCAGTGCACACCCTGTCCGGCGTAGATGACCGGCCGCTCGGCCTTCAGGAGCACCTCGGCGGCCCGCACGACATCGGCCGGATCCGGCCCGGAGCGCGCCCGGATGACCGGGGAGTAGTTGAGCGGCTCGGGCACCTCGTCCGCGAACGCATCGTGGGGAATCTCGACGACGACGGGCTGGAGGCGCCCGTTGCGCAGCTGCGTGAAGGCACGGCGGAAGATGTTCGGGACTTCCGCGCCGAGCGTCACGGGCTCGGTGTGCTTGGCGACGCCGGCCATCTGCCGCGTCGAGTTGAAATTGTGCGGGACGTACGCGAGGCGGCGCGAATAGCCCTGCGGCAGCACAAGCACGGGCACGGACTCACCGAAGGCCTGCGCCACACCGCCATAGGCATTCTCGGAGCCTGGGCCGTGCTGCATGCAGAACACGCCCATCTTGCGGCCACGCGTGAGGCGGGAGACGGCATCGGCCATGTGCAGGCCGACGCGCTCCTGGCGGACGATGATGGTGCGGATGTCGGCGATCGCGGCGGCCTCGAGCAAGCGGTTGCGCGGATAGCCGAAGAGCACGTCGACGCCCTCGCGCTTCAGAATCTCGGCAATGGCGGCATCGGTCTTCAAGCGGCGTCCTCCGCCTCACGCAGCAGCGGGAACGCGGGCAGCGTCAGGAATTCCTCGAATTGCTGGGCGGTCGAGAGGTCCCGGAACAGCGCAATGGCCTCCGGGAAGCGCCCGCCGTCGTACGCCTTGGCGCCGACCTCCTGCCGCACGCGGGCCATCTCCTCGGTGATGATGCGATCGAGCAGCGCGGGGGTCGCCTGGGTGCCATCCTCGAGCGTGATGCCGTAGTGCACCCACTGCCACACCTGCGCGCGGCTGATCTCGGCCGTCGCCGCATCCTCCATCAGATTGTAGAGCGGTACGGCACCGCGGCCGCGCAGCCACGCCTCGATGTACTGCACGCCGACGCGGACATTCAGGCGCAACCCCGCATCGGTCCGCGTGCCTTGATGGACCTCGAGCATGTCCTTCTGGCCGATGCTCACGTCCTCGCGCAGCCGATGCAGCTGGTTCGGCTGCGGCATCAGCTTGTCGAACACCTCCTGCGCGACCGGCACCAGGTCCGGGTGCGCCACCCACGTTCCGTCGTGGCCGTCGGAGGCCTCGCGCTCCTTGTCCTCTCTCACCCGCTCGAGGGCCGCGGCGTTCGCCTGCGGGTCCCTGCGGTTCGGAATCTGCGCGGCCATGCCGCCCATCGCAAACGCGCCTCGGCGGTGGCAGGTCTTGATGAGCAGGAGCGAGTAGGCGCGGAGGAACGCCTTGCCCATCACGACCTGGGAGCGGTCGGGGAGCACGTACTTCGGGTTGGCGCGCAGCTTCTTGATGAACGAGAACATGTAGTCCCAGCGGCCGCAGTTGAGCCCGACGATATGCTCGCGCAGCTCGTGCAGGATCTCATCCATCTCGAAGGCGGCGGGCAACGTCTCGATGAGCACGGTCACCTTGATGGTGCCCGGCGCAAGGCCGAGCCGCTCCTCGGCGAACAGGAACACGCTGTTCCACAGCCGCGCTTCCTGGTGGCTCTCGAGCTTCGGCACGTAGAAGTACGGGCCGGTGCCTTGCTCGAGCAGCGCGCGCGCGTTGTGGAAGACGTACAGGCCGAAGTCGAACAGGCTCCCGGAGATCGGCGCACCATCCACCGTGACGCCCGGCTCCGGCAGATGCCAGCCGCGCGGGCGCACCATCAGCACGGCCGGATTCGGGCCAAGCCGGTAGGCCTTGCCGCTCGCGGGATCCTCGTAGTCGAGCGCGCTGTGCCAACGGTCGAGCAGGTTGATCTGCCCGTCGAGATTGTTGTGCCAGGTGGGGGAGTTCGCGTCCTCGAAGTCCGCCATGAAAACCTTGGCGCCGGAGTTGAGCGCGTTGATGATCATCTTGCGATCGACGGGGCCCGTGATCTCGACGCGGCGGTCGAGAAGATCCGCGGGAATCGAGCCCACCCGCCAGTCGGCGTTGCGGATCTCCGCAGTCTCCCGCAGGAAGTCGGGCAGCTCTCCCGCGTCGTAACGGGCCTGGCGGAGGGTCCGAGCATGCAGAATCTGCGAGCGCCGCGGCTCGAAACGCCGATGGAGGGCAGCGAGGAACTCGAGCGCCTCGGGCGTCAAGATCTCCTCATGTCGGGGGCCCATCGGGTAGCGCAGGGCGACGCCGGCTGGCGCACGGGGTGTCGAGCGATCACGGAAGGCGGCGACGGACATCGAGAGTCCTCCCTTTCCCATTCATCAACAATCCAGCCCTCACTATGCCCCCAACGGTCGAAAATACCCAGTCACCCGGGGACGAAAGTAGCTTCAGTGGGCCGGAAAAGATGTCGGTTCGGCCACCCCGGGCACGCTCTGGGGGCCCATGATGCGCCCCTCGTGGCGCTTGATGAACAGCATGGCGATGAGCGTGACGAGCGCACAGCCCAGCATGAAGTAGGCGGGTCCGGTGGGGCTCCCCGTCGCGGCGACCAGCAGCGTCGCAATCAGCGGGGCCGTCCCGCTGAATAAGGAAAATGCCAGGTTGAACGAGACCGCGATGCCGCTGAACCGGATGCGCGTGGGGAAGAGGTCGGCCACGATCCCGGCCATCGGTCCGTTGCAGAAGGAGGCGGCGAGGCCGGCGCCGATGAAGATCGGGATGAGCCGTACCGTGTGGCCGGCCGCGGCATCGAAGAAGGGGAAGCAGAACACGGCGAGGAGCAGCGACCCCATGCCGAGGATCCAGCGTCTCGGGATGCGGTCGCTCAGCCAGGCGGCGGTGAGGAGGCCGAAGGAGAGCACCAGCAGCCCGATGTTCTGGGCCTCGATGCCTTCGAGGTAGCTGCGATGCATCACGCGCTGCATGAAGGTCGGCATCGCAAAGAGCAGCCCGTTGAAGCCGGCCGTCGCGACCATTGCCGCGATGGCGAAGAGCGTCGGGGCCGGCGCCGTGCGCATGAGCTCGAGGAAGGGCTGCTTGGCGGTGGTGTGGCGCAGCTTCTTGAACTCCTCGGTCTCGGAGAGGGAGAGCCGCAGCCAGAAGCTCACGAAGCCGATGACGCCGCCGAAGAGAAAGCCGATGCGCCAGCCCCAGGCCGCCACTTGGGCGGGATCGAGAATCTTGACCACGCCGAAGCCGACCGCGGACGCGAGGGCGACCCCCGTGTTCACGCAGAAGAAGATGAAGCCGGAGGAGAAGCCGGCCCGCTGCGGAGCCGTCTCGACCACATAGGTGATGGCTCCGGGAAGCTCTCCGCCGAGGGAGAAGCCCTGAATCAGCCGTAACGCGATGACCCCCGCGGTCGCCCCGGCACCCCATTCGGCGTAGGTGGGCAGCAGCCCGAGCGCGAGCGTGGCGGAGGACATGATCAGGATGGAGAAGATGAACACCCGGCGCCGGCCGTACTTGTCGCCGAAGTGACTGAAGATGACGCCTCCGACCAGCCGGGGGACATAACCCAGGGCGAAGACCGAGTAGGAGAGCATCAGGCCGATGAGCGGGCTTTTCTCCGGGGCGAAGAACGCATCCCCGATGTACTGGGCGAAGGTGCTGTAGATGACGAAATCGTAGAACTCGAGCGCCCCTCCGAGGCTCGAGAGCACGATGGTGCGCCACTGAGAGCGCCCGATTCCCCCATACCCCGCCGCATCGCCCATCGGTGATCCCCGGCACCTTCTCGCAGGTGCAGCATTCGAAGGGTCAGCATGTTAGCCGAGCCTGACCGGCGACGACACCGGAGCGAGGCCTCGGCCGGAGCTCTGGGAGACCCTTGCCGGGATCGGTGCTCCCCTCAGGGGCGCTACCTGACCCGAGGTGGTGCCGGTAGTGCCTGCCATGCACTTGATCGTGCCGGTTTGACTACCCGAAACTAGCGCGTTGACCGGGTACGCCTCATATGTTACCCGTGAAACTCGGAGTTTCTGATCAGGCGAGCCGCGAGGTGGGCCGCGAGCGATGAGATCGATGTCCGGCCGTCGGCAGTTTCTGAAGACCCTGGTGGGCGGGGCGGCAGGGCTGAGCCTGCCTTACCTGAGGCCTGCGGGGGCGCTGGCCCATGCTCGGCATGAGCCGCCGCTCACGGTCACGCCGCTCACGGATCGCTTGGTGGTGATCTCCGGGGCCGGCGGGAACGTCGTCGCCTTGACTGGACCGCAAGGCGTGCTGCTCGTGGACTCGGGCTCCCCGGAGCGCTCGCAGGATCTGCTCGATACGGTCGCCGCGCTTCCGGGCGGGCACACTCTCCACACGGTCTTCAACACGCACTGGCACTGGGATCACACCGGCGGCAACGAGCGGATGAGGAAGGCCGGCGCGAGGATCATCGCGCACGAGAACACGCGGCTGTGGCTCGGCACCCAGATCTGGGTGGAATGGCAGAACCGCACGTATCAGCCGCGGCCGCAGCAGGCCTTGCCGACCGAGACGTTCTACACCTCGGGCAAGATGACCTTCGGCGGAGAGCCGATCGAGTACGGCTATCTCGAGGAGGCGCATACCGACGGGGACATCTACGTCTATTTCCGCGGCCAGAACGTGCTGGTGCCGGGCTGCGTGCTGTCCGTCGGCAGCTATCCCATCATCGACTACTGCACCGACGGGTGGCTCGGCGGCATGTCGGCAGCGACGCAGAAACTGGCCGGGATGATCGACGAGAAGACCCGCATCGTGCCCGGAGTCGGGCCCGTGCAGAGCAAGGCCGATCTGCTCGCCGAGCACGCGATGCTCGCGGATCTTCAGAACGTCATCTGGCGGTTGATGTTGAAAGGCCAGGGCATCCCCGACATCATCGCCGCCCACGCGACGCGCAAGCACGATCCGAAGTGGGGCAATCCGGACTTGTTCATCCACAGCGCCTACCGCAGCCTGTACGCCCATTGCCGCGAAATGCGAGGAGCCGTCTAGTGGCACGTCATCTGCTCTCCATCGTTGCAGCTGCTTCGGTCCTGGCGCTGGGCGCGGCGGATGTGTGGGCCGGCACCGGCGCTGCGGCCACAGGGGCCGCGGCCACCGCAAGCGGCTCGGCCAACGGCTCGGCGGCCAAGGCGCTCCCGCCTGGCGCAGCGACGGCCGTGCAGGCGAAGCCGTACTGGGGAATGCTGCGCGAGTACTGCGAGACGTGCCACAACGTGACCGATTGGGCGGGCGATGTCGCCTTCGAGACGATGCATCCCCAGGACATTCCGAGCGATGCGAACGTCTGGGAGACGGCGATCATGAAGCTGAGCGGGCACCTGATGCCGCCGCCGGGCCACAAGCAGCCGAGCCAGGCGGCGATCGACGCCTTTATCGCCTGGATGGACACTCACCTCGATGCGGCGGCACGCACGCACCCGGATCCGGGCTTCGTCGTGCTGCATCGCCTGAACCGCTCGGAATACGCGCGCTCGGTCGAGCAGATGCTCGGGATCACCGTGGACCCGAGCGAGCTGCTGCCGAAGGAGACGGAGAGCGACGACTTCGACGACATCGCGAACGTCCTGAAGGTCTCCCCGACATTCCTCGATCAATACATCTCCGCCGCGCGCACCGTGGCGGCGCTCGCCGTCGGCGATCCGCATCCCGCGAGAGCCATCGCGATCTACGAGGCGGGCAGGCACGATCAGGCCTTTCACGTCGAGGGCCTGCCGCTCGGCACGCGGGGCGGCATGGCCGTGACGCATTACTTTCCGGCCGACGGGGAATACGACTTCGATCTGAGCGTGTTCACCGGAGTCGGCTACTACACCGGGCTCGATCACCGGGAACAGGTTGTGCTGGATATCGACAACCAGACCGTCTTCGAGCGCTCGATCGGCGGAGCCGAGGATTTGAAGGCAGCCGACCAGAATCC
>JASHTA010000405.1 GCA_030040795.1 Gammaproteobacteria bacterium
AGCGGGCAAGGACGGCAACCTCTACGTGGTCAATCGCGACGCCATGGGCGAGTTCAACTCCTCGAGCAACAACATCTGGCAGGAGCTCGACGGAGTGCTGGGAGGGGGCGTCTGGTCGACGCCTGCGTACTTCAATGGCACGGTTTATTACGGTCCGCAGGGCGGTTCGCTCCTCGCGTTTTCCGTAACGAACGCACGCCTCTCGAGCTCACCCACTTCCCAGACGGCCACGCAGTTCGAGTATCCGGGGACGTTCCCGGTCATCTCGGCGAACGGCACTTCGAACGGCATCGTCTGGGCGTACGAGAATGCCGGCACGGCTGTCCTCCACGCCTACGATGCGGCGAACCTCGCGACCGAGCTCTACAACAGCAACCAAGCCGCGAAGGGACGAGATCAATTCGGCGCCGGTAACAAATTCATCGCGCCGACGGTCGCCGACGGCAAGGTGTTCGTCGCGAGCACCGATAGCGTTGCCGTATTCGGGCTGCTCTAACGCTGCACCGCCCACGCTTATGTTTGTTACAAACAACACTCGCGACAAATAGAACTTTTGCTGCACCGCTTAGCCTAATGCGGGCGTGACATATGCTCATCGGGTATCCGACGAGTATGTTGCATAACCGCAACAAGGGAGGCTCAATGGACAACGTCTGCGGTGCGGCTGCTTCGGTCGCAGTTTCATCTCGCTCAAGGAATCTCGTTTCGCCCACGGGTATTGCTCGCGCGGCTTTTGCCGTAGCGCTCTGCGCTCTGGCCTTCACGAGCGTGTCCGCTGCGGAGCCAGCGGATCAAGCCGATCCGTCCAGCCAAACGCCGCTCCTGGCTCAGCAAACGACGCCGACGACGAGCGCGCCGTCCAGCAATCAGCCTGCAACGCTGGAAGAGGTGACGGTTACCGGCACTCGCATCAAGCGACAGACGGACTTCACTACGCCGACCCCCACGACGGTCATCGACACAGCGACGATGCAGAGCATGGGTGTCGTCAACGTCGGCGAGGCCGCGATGCTCGCGCCTGCGAACGTGGCCACGTTTACGCCCGCCAATACGGGCAACTCCAGCTTCTTCACGGGCGAGTACATCGCGGACCTCCGCGGTCTCAACCCCTACTTCGGCAGCCGCACGCTGCTGCTGGTCAACGGCCAGCGCATCGTGAACAGCGATCAAGGCGACAGCTTCGATATGAATCTGCTCCCGCAAATCCTCGTCACGCGCATCGACACGGTGACAGGTGGCGCATCGGCGGCCTACGGCTCGGGCGCGATCGCGGGCGTCGAGAACGTCATCCTGGATGACAAGCTCGAAGGCGGCAAGATCGATGGCGATTTCTACCAGACGAGCCACAGCGACGGGCGCGACCGCCATGTCGGCGCCGCGTACGGACATGGATTCCTCGATGGCAAGTGGCACTTCGTGGTCGGCGGTGAATACGAGGGCTCCGATGCCGTCGGGTGCGAGGACGCCCGCAGCTGGTGCGCCGAGAACCGGGGTGCCTACGAGCTTGGCACCACGGCGCCGGCGAGCGGCAGCGCCGACATCCTCGGGTACGGATCGAACATCCGCGACGCTTACATGAGCACGAACGGCGTGATCCTTCCGGCGAGCGTCGCGCTGTTCGGCGGCCCTCCGAGCACGCTGGCGGTCAACTCGCTGGGTAACGGTGTGACCTCCTACGAGGGAGGCGGTGGCCTCTACGGCACGCCATTCTCATTCGAGGACACGGTGCCGGGCGGCCAGGGCACCCCCATCTACCAGTACAGCAATCTGATGGCGCCCGTGAACCGGGGTACCGGCATGGCCATGCTCAATGGCCAGATCACGGACCACGTCAATTTCAAGGCGAGCTTCCTCATCGCGAGGGACACGACGACGAACTACAGCGGCGAGGTTCCCTCTTACGACGCGTACATCAGCCCGCAGAACGCATACGCCTGCCCGGGTACCTCCGGCACAGGGTCCGTTCTGGGTGCGACCTGCACCAATGCCAGCGCCACGGGACTCGCCGGCGCGATCGGCACCGGGGCCTACATCAACAAGGATTGGACGGACCAGATCCCGGCGTTCACGCGATTTACGACCAACGTTCAGCGCGCGACCTTCGGGTTTGACGGTCAGTTCGGCGATTCCTCGTGGACTTGGGATGCGAACTACGAGTACGGCCTGACGCACCACCAGCAGATGCTGCAGGACAACTACAGCCTCTACCGGATCCTGATGGCGCTCGACTCCGTCATCGGACCGGACGGCCAGCCGGAGTGCCGAGTCACCGCCGACGGATTCGCCGGAGCGGTCGCCGCCAATCCGTCCGGCGGCTATGCCGATGCGAACCCGCTCCTCGCCACGGGCTGCGTGCCGATCAACCCCTTCGGCAACCAGCCTTTGACGGCATCGCAGATCAACTACTCGTTCGGAAACCTGATCGAGGACCTGCGCTACGAGCAGACCGACGCGACGCTCAACGCTACGGGCAACTACTTCAGGGGAGTGGGTGCCGGTCCCTTCTCCGCCGCCGTCGGCTTCGAGTGGCGCCAGGAGCGTGGAGACAATATCGACCAGCCCGGCGAGCCTGCCTACCTCGCGGACGACTACGAAACGCAGTACGGATCCTCGTTCGGCGGACTGATGAGCGTCAACGAGGAGTACCTGGAGACCAGCATCCCGCTCCTCAAGAACGAGCCCGGCGCTCACCTGCTCGAGTTCGACCTTGCAGCGCGCGAGTCGGAGTATTCGAACAACGCTCTTTACGGCGTCGATGTGTGCGGGACCGGGACCACCTGCCTGCCGTACCAAGTTCCCCAGAACTCGGCGTTCGACCACAACTTCCCGACCTGGAAGTTCTCCGGAATCTATGAGCCCGTCAGCTGGCTGCGCTTTCGCGCCACGCAGTCGCGCGACGAGCGGGCGCCGAACTTCCGCGAGCTGTACTACAACCAGGTCATCGGCGCAGGCGGACTCTTCGGGCAGTGCGGTCCGTTTGGAACCACCTTCGATCCCTGCGAGTGGAATCTGCTCGGCAATGCGAACCTCAAGCCCGAGACGTCGAACACTACGACGGTCGGCATCGTGCTGACGCCGCAGAACTTTCTGCAGGGTTTCCAGTTCTCGGCCGACTGGTTCCATATCAAGATCACCAACGCGATCGAGCAGGCGAATCCCACGCTCGTCGAGCTGGGATGCCGTGCGGGCGTTCAGCAGTACTGCAATCAGATCCAGTTCAACGACAATCCGCTGCTGGCCAGCGCCGTCCCGGGCGCACCGCCGACCCCCTGTCCGTACTCGGGGACACCCGAGCAGCTTTACCAGCAGGGTTGCTACAACCTCTCCGAGATCAACCCGACGTCATACAACGGCGCCTATTATCTGGTTGAGGGCATCGACTTCTCGATGAATTACCTGGTGGATCTGCAACGGTTCGGCACCCTCAACACGCGCCTGCTCACGACGTTCATGGATCAGCAGACGTTCCAATCTGCCTGTATTCCTGGCGTCTACTGCCCGACCTACAGCATCCTGGGGCAAACGGGCACGGGGAACGGCTTCCTCAACGACTACACGCCCGATGCCCGCTGGCGCGGCAGCCTCATGATCACCTGGTCTCAGGGACCGCTCAGCATCACGCCCAACATGACGTTCGTGGGTCACGGTGTGATGGACTTCCTGGGCGTGACGCCGGCGCAGGGGAAGCTCTATACGGAAACGGTGGATGGAACGCTGCCCTATCCGTACAACACCTACGGCCTGCATCCGATGCCCT